>JANMSP010000211.1:0-1515 GCA_031389475.1 Pyrinomonadaceae bacterium | reverse complement strand
AATGCTTACAAAGACAAGGCTCAAATAGTTGTTTCGCCTTCTTTAGAGGATTTTGCAACCGTTTCTGAAATTAATGTTGCCGCGAGAACTATTGCTACAACAATTGGTGGCGGCAATATCAGCAAACTGATTTTAAGACGCTCTCCTGACCCGACGCACAATGACCAATCTAGACCATCAAGAACCGTTTCCATCAACGGAAGAACTTACTCATTTAAAAGTGTTGAACTCGAAAAACACGGTGTCATTGATAATGCCAGTGGTTCTAATGTTTATAGCAATGACGGTGTTTATGTTTATGACCCAGACATGACTTTATTTGGAAACACGAGAGATTCAGCGAGTATGTTCAATTCAATTAACACTACGAGGAAATACAGTATTTCTGAATTTAAATCTGGAACCAGTAGGATACGCACAAGCCTTTGGCGACCGGCTTATAATATGTATCGTGGTTGCGACGGTAAATATATAGCAAGAACTTCCCGAACATTTAGCGACTGTAATAACAAGGCGTTTGATGGTGAAGAAGCAAATGTTTTAAGGAGATTTTTGGGTTTGCTTTAATTTTTATTCAAACAAATTAACCAATTTTCTGTATGTGTTACGCAAGCCGCCGCCGAACAATTCAGCTATGAAAGAAGCAGTCAAGCACAGAGATTGACCTGTCCGCCGCAGTTGGTTTTTGCTGACTGCGGCGGGCTATTTGTTAATGATCGCCGGATGGCGTTGCAAGTTATTTGAGAAAGAACCTTGAAATAAACTTTGGTTGCCGATGATGCCTTATTTGCAGTAACTCGGTTTCAAAGTTTGAACTAGCTTTACTGTCCCGGTCAGCTATTGGAGACTTCAACTGTCAAAGTTGGTCTATGGTCGTATCGGGTATGGCATAAAATGACGGCAGCCTGATCCTTTGGACGTAAAGACACGGGCGGCAATCTTCTTAACAAATGGATTTCGAGAGCTTTAGAAAAAAGAAATTAATATACAGATTTTAGGTTCGCATTAAACTTCCAGATTATTAACGATGACTGAGAAAAAATTATTTCTGCCGGTTCTGTTGGGAACTAATCGCAATGGGCGCGAAAGCGAGAATGTGGCACGTTGGTTGGTCGGCGAAATGTCGAAGCGTGCGGAAATCAAAACGAAACTATTCGATGTGCGCGATTTTGATTTGCCGCAGAATGATTACGGAACGGAAATCGGCAAAGATTTTCCCGAATGGCGCGATGCGATTATCAAAGCCGACGGATTAATTATCGTTACGCCCGAATATAATCACGGTTATCCGGGCGTTTTGAAAAGCGTTTTAGATTTGCTTTTGAAGGAATATATTCACAAAGCGGTTGCTTTTGTCGGAGTTTCGGCGCAGGTTTGGGGCGGAGTGCGCGTGATCGAATCGCTCGTGCCGATGGTCAGAGAATTAGGTTTAACGCCGACTTTTACCGATCTGAATTTCCCGCGTGTCCAGACTCTGTTTGATAAAAAAGGCAAACTCCTCGACGAAAAAGCCTA
>JANMSP010000185.1:0-6135 GCA_031389475.1 Pyrinomonadaceae bacterium | reverse complement strand
GCGGGCAATTGGAACGGCTTGGTTTGAGCTACGATTGGACGCGGCAGATGGCGGCGCATCGGCCGGAATATTATAAATTCGACCAATGGTTTTTTCTCAAAATGTATGAAATGGGCCTCGCGTATAAGAAAATGACGCAGGTGAACTGGTGTGAATTCGACCAGGCTACGCTTTCTAACGAGCAGGCGAGCGGCGGAATCTGCTGGCGTTGCGGAAGTGCGGTGACGAAGAAGAATCTCGAGCAATGGTTTTTCAAAACGACAGCTTATGCCGATCAACTGCTGGATGACATGGCCGAGATCGAAGCGGGCTGGCCGGCGAATGTATTAAAGCGGCAGCGGGATTGGATCGGACGTTCGGAAGGAGCGTATGTAGATTTCAAAGTTCAAAGTTCAAAGTTCCAAGTTGAAGAAAAGAATATTGAATCTATTCGGGTCTTTACCACCCGCATAGATACGATCTATGGAGTGAATGCAGTTGTCGTTGCTGCCGAGCATCCGATAGTTCAGGCTCATTTGGGCGAATTATCGCCAGCGGTTATCGCGAAGATCAAGGAGATCAAGATAGAGAAGATGAAGCCGGCCGACCGGGAAGCGGAAATCGAAAAGGACGGAATCGACACCGGACTGATGGCGGTCAATCCGTTCAGCGGCGAGGAATTGCCGGTATGGATCGGCAATTATGTGATGATGGAATACGGTACCGGAGCTGTGATGAGTGTTCCGGCACATGATGAGCGGGATTTTGAATTTGCGAAGAAGTTTGGGTTGAACATCAAGCAGGTGATTGTAAGCGGCCAGCAGTCAGTGGTCGGCGATCAGCCGGAACTATCAGAAGCTTTTTCCGATTACGGTTCGTTAATTAATTCCGGCCAATGGTCGGTTAAAACATCAGAAGACGCAAAACTCGAAATGTCTACGTTTGCGACGGCAAACGGTTTTGGCGAAGTTGCGACGACCTATCGCCTACGCGATTGGGGCATTTCGCGGCAGAGGTTTTGGGGTTCGCCGATACCGATAATTTACTGTAGATCGTGTGGAGTTGTTCCCGAAAAATACGAGAATTTGCCGGTTCGTTTACCCGATACCGCACCATTCACAGGGACGGGCGAATCACCTTTGGCGAAAGTGCCGGAGTTTTACGAGACAGTTTGTCCGAACTGCAATGAGCCCGCAAAGCGTGAAACGGACACGATGGACACGTTTGTCGATTCTAGCTGGTATTATTTTCGCTATCTCGATCCGAACAATGCGGAGATGCCGTTCTCGCCGGATGCCGCCGCTTATTGGGCGCCGGTCGATCAATATATCGGCGGCGACGACCACGCTGTGATGCATTTGATCTACACGCGTTTCTGGACAAAAGTTATGCGCGACATCGGCTTGGTGAAATTCAACGAGCCGGCTAAACGGCTACTCGCGCAAGGGATGGTCGTCGGTGAAACGTTCTATAACGAAGAAGGCGGAAAGCGCGTTTATTACCCACCATCGGGCGTCATGGTCGAACGCGATGCGAAAGGTAAGGTCGTCGGCGCAAAATCAACGGACGGCGTATCGCTGACCTGGGCGATCGAGCGGATGTCCAAATCGAAGGGCAACGGCGTCGATCCCGATGAGATGATCGACATTTATGGAGCAGATGCATCACGTCTCTTCATACTCTTTGCTGCTCCGATCGAGAATGAACTGGTTTGGAACGAATCAGGTATTGAAGGCTCGGTGAGATTTTTGCAGCGGGTTTGGCGAATTGTCTGGAAGTGGAAGGAACGAATTCATGGTCCAAGGTCCAAAGTCCAAAGTGGGGAATCAACCCCGGAAGTCCGCAAACTCCGTCAAAAGACGCATCAGACGATTCAGCGGATTACGGAGAATCTTGAGGATTTGCAGTTTAATACTCCTGTTGCGGCATTAATGGAGCTTTCGAACGCGATCGGCGATTTCAAGGTAGAACCGGATCAGGCTAATGAAGGAGAGGTTTTTGCTGTCAGGGAAGCGATAGAGAGTTTGGTTTTGATGCTCGCTCCATTTGCGCCGCATACGGCTGAGGAGCTCTACGAACAATTCGCGGGAAACGGCGACGGAATGCTCGCTAACGGTGCTCGTTTTCCGGAGTTCGACCCGGAATTGATAAAGTTCGACGAGATTGAAATTCCGGTGCAGGTCAATGGAAAATTAAGGTCGCGCGTATTGGCTTCGCCGGATGCCACAACCGATCAATTACAGGAATTGGCGCTGAACGATAAGAAAATTAAGGAATATACGAATGGAAAAGAGATCGTAAAAGTTGTCGTCGTTCCAAAGCGGTTGGTAAGTATCGTGGTTAAAGGTTAAATGAAACGAGATAAGGCAGTTTCTCGTTTTAACCTTGATTGAAAATCATAAAGAAACTAGAATCATATTTCTGATGACCCCGCAAAAATATCGTTCAGATTGTGTCAATACAGTTAGGGAATATTGCTACCAATGTTTCGGCGATAAGAGATCAGGCGAATGAAAGAGTGCCAGCTTTGTAAAAATTGCTATTCCGATGAGGTTGCGACCTGCCCGAAGGATGGTATGCCGACGATGCATACGATTACGGGCGAGCCGGTGCTTGAAGGAAAATACCAACTTGAATGCCGCATCGGCCAAGGCGGAATGGGCGTTGTTTATAAGGCTCGGCACGCATTCCTTAAAACACAGCTTGCGATAAAGATCATTCTGCCCGATTTGGTCGGAAACGATCCGCAGCTTGTCACCCGATTTCGGCAGGAAGCCCTAGCTGCTGCCGCTATTCGCCACCAAAATGTCGTCGGAGTCACCGATTACGGCGTTATTCAGGGTTCCATTCCATTTCTGGTGATGGAATACGTTGACGGCGAATCGCTGCACGACCTTCTTGCCCGTGAAAAAGTTTTATCGCCCGAACGTGCGGCCGAACTGATGTCCGCGATTTGCGCGGGTGTCGGTGCGGCTCATCATCAGGGAATAGTCCACCGCGACCTCAAACCGCTGAACATAATGATCTGCAGCGACAAGCCGAATCTATCGCAGGCGGTCAAGATTCTCGATTTCGGCCTTGCCAAGATCAAATCGGGTGAGCTTTTGGGTTCGTTCATCCAGGCGAAGACGACCGGTCTGATGGGTTCGCCGTATTACATGGCGCCGGAACAATGGGCGGACGACGATCCGGATTCGCGTTCGGATATATACAGTTTGGGCGTGATGCTGTTTCAAATGCTGGCGGGCGATGTGCCGTTCAAGGGCTCGTCGATTCCGGCGATCATGAAAAAACACATCAGCGATCCGCCGCCGACCTTCGCGGAACTCGGAATCTCGTTGCCGATCGCGGTTGAGCAGGCCGTTCGGCACACGCTGGTCAAGGAAAAGGAACAGCGCACCGCATCCGTCGAACACCTTATCGCTGAACTAAATGCGGCCGTCGATCCCACGCCGGTTGGCATCCACACTACATCCGGCCTGACTTCTCGCTCGTCCGCTCTAAATATTCGTACTAATCCGCCGAAGGCGACGATCTTTGTCGATAATGTCGCCGTCGGCCAAAGCCGTGACGATGGCTGGATCACGCTGAACGGGGTGCAAACGGGGAATCATCGCGTCGTCGTAAGGCATAACGGATTCGCGGACTGGGTCGGCGACGTACAGTGTGACGGTAACCCGCAGCAGGTTTTGGCTGACCTGAGAGCGGGGCAGGCGAGCTCCATAGCGATCCCAAGGCCTGACGCGACGGTTGGTTATAACGCTAATTCGCAAAGAAATACTCCCCATAATTTTTCGGCGACACAAGACGGCGAGATGCAGAAGACCTCCGTTCAGCAGTGGGACACCGGCCGCCAGAATGTCGGGGTCGAATCGATGCGGCCGAAAAAGCGGTTTTTTTCGCCGCTTGTGCTCGGTGTGATCGGGCTTTTTGCATTGCTCGCTTTAGGCGGCGCTGGTATCGGCGGAGCTTACATGGCCGGATTTATCGGCGGTAGGGGGCCAACGCCGACGCCCAATAATACGCCGGTGCCCTTCAAAGCTGAATTGATCCAAATTCCCGGCGGCACTTTTTTGATGGGCCGCAACGACACGACCGAAACTGAACGCCCCGAACACCCGGAAACAGTGGAGAGCTTTTGGATGGACAAAACTGAAATTACGAACGAAGAATATTTTCAGTTTGTTGCAAAGACCGGCTATAAACCGGGTGTGCCGCATGTCAATCATTGGACAAATGAAAGGCCCGTCGCCGGCCAGGAAGGCAATCCGGTGCGTTTCGTGAATATCGACGATGTTAACGCTTTTGCCAAATGGCGTTCCGAACGCGACGGCGTAACCTATCGTCTGCCAACCGAGCAGGAATGGGAGTATGCCGCCCGAAACGGAGCAAAAAAGAATTTTTATCCGTGGGGAGATAAATTCGAATTAAAGTGTGCTTTTATCGATCAGCTAAGCAACGATACTAGCGCGGGCGGAACTAAATCCTGTCCAAATACTTGGGGCGTTCAGGATCTGATCGGGAATGTCTATGAATGGACATCGACGGATGCCTGGACCTATCCAGGCAGCTCGCAAGAAGTCGGTGCATTGCCCGAGCCGCATAAAATGGTACGCGGCGGTTCCTCTTATTCCAAATCGACCGGGCCGAATGCAATTACCTCTACTTTTCGCGTTGCGACCCCGGCATCGAAAAGAAGCGTCGAGTTAGGCTTTAGATTGGTACGCTCTGAATAAAAAAAGCGCGGTCGGCAGTTTCTTGAAGCGTAGGGATCATTATTCTTACGCTTTTTATTTTTAGATGAAAATCACACTATCCGAGGAACGAGCAGGCGCCGAATATTCGCCCGAACAGTCTTTTGCTAAGCCTGTGATCCTGATCGGGCGGGACGCTTTCGAATGTGATATAGCCTTTAACAACGAACTCCATCCGATGGTTTCCCGCAAGCATGCCGAACTTCGCTGGCAGGACGGGCGTTGGGTTCTGATCGATCTTAATTCGAGTTACGGCGTTTACCTAAACGGGCAGAAAATCTCCGCACCGCAACCAGTTCAAACCGGTGCCGCGATTCAATTCGGAACCGACGGGCCAGTTCTACGAGTTGTAAACTTAGAAGCCTCGTCCGAAGCTCCAAAACAGGTTATTACTTCAATCCCGGAAAAGCCGATTCCCCCAACGGCCTCCGAAACATTACGAGGCCTGGACGCCGCACAGGTATCTGTTCCAAAACCCACTGGGTTGCCGCCTGTAACTGAAACGGCCCGGCTCGATTTTACGGGTGGCGGACGGCACTCCTTTCCGCTTTCTACCAGCAGCATCTGGCTCGGACGCGAGCCAGAGTGCTCTATAGTTTTTCAGAGCAACGACGTTACCGTTTCGCGAAGGCACGCGGAGATCAGGCTAGAAGGCGGCGGCTATGTTCTTGAAGACAACAAGAGTTTTAACGGCACGCTCGTCAATGAACAGCGAATTTCGAGCGTAACGCCGCTTTATCATGCCGACGAGATCAGGCTCGGCGTCGGTGGTCCGGTCCTGCGGTTTAATTCGCCTTCCCGGGCGGCTCCGTCAGGAGCAGGCCTTACCGGCCAACGAGTATTGGCGCCGGATCAGATCGCCGCAGTTCCAATACCTGGCCACGGCGATCCGAAAACAGTAGTTTTTCAGGCGGACAAAGCCGCCAAATACCTTCCCGATAAAGATTCCGGGCAGCCGCAGCTATTGATGTCGATCACTTTCGGCGGCAAAAAGGAATTGACCATCGGCCGCGACGAAAAAAACGACATCAGCCTCGACGGCCTGCAAATTTCCAAACGCCACGCCCGCCTACTGCTAAACGGTGCCGAGATCGCGATCGACGATCTAAATTCGACAAACGGCGTTTTCATCAACGGCAACCGCATTTCCCGCCAGTCAATTCAGCCGAGTGACGCGGTGCAGATCGGCACATTTATGCTGCAGGCAGATGCGGCCGGGAATATAAGCGTTTACGATACGCGTTCAAAAACCCGGATAGATGCGGTCAACATCACGAGGGAAGTGAAGAACCGTTCCGGCGGAGGAAAAATAAGGCTGCTCGATTCTATTTCGCTATCGATCCAGCCTAACGAATTCGTCGGGTTTCTCGGGCCTTCAGGTGCTGGAAAATCAACGCTGATG
>JANMSP010000530.1:0-9937 GCA_031389475.1 Pyrinomonadaceae bacterium | reverse complement strand
ACCAGTTTCGGGCGAATAACTACAATGTCACAGGAAAGGTTTGCGACGTGGTCAATCCCGAGGACGTTCAGGCAGTGGTCGATGAAACTGTCCGGACATTCGGCAAAATCGATATTTTGATCAACAACGCCGGGACTTCGTGGGGCGCGATGCCTGAGGATATGCCGCTTGATAAATGGAAACAGGTTATAGATATTAACCTTACCGGCTGCTTTCTGTTCGCCCAGGCCGCTGGACGTGAGATGTTGAAGCATAATAGCGGTTCGATCATCAATATTGCTTCGATTGCCGGATTGACATCGAGCGCGAACGGGCCGTTTTACGCCGGTTATGTCGCAAGTAAGGCGGGACTCATCGGTTTAACCCGTGAACTTGCGGCAAGTTGGGGACGACGTGGAATTCGTGTAAACGCCATTGCTCCAGGCTTCTTTCATTCTCGGTTGGCTGATGCCGTAATAGACATTTACGAACGATCGATTCAGGAAAACAACGTCATCCCGCGTATCGGCAAAGAAGGCGAACTAAAAGGTATAACGGTTTTTCTCGCGTCCGAAGCCTCGAGCTATGTAACCGGGCAGACTATTGCGGTAGATGGCGGTATGATAGTGTGACAATTGCAGAAGCCTGACCGTTAGGAAGGGCTATCTTATGCTCGGCGCTGAAGAAAAGCCCTCCCTTACGGTCAGGCTTCTGCCTAGGAAAGAATTATGGAAATTACTCCTGAAATATCAACGCTTTCGGTACTGCTTATTGGATTTTTGCTCGGATTGCAGCATGCTGTGGAAGCCGATCATCTGGCGGCGGTTTCGACGATGGTCAGCGAAAAGAAAAACCTGTTTGCGGCCTCGATAATCGGCGGCCTGTGGGGACTTGGGCATACGATCTCGCTTTTTGCGGTCGGGTTAGTAGTAATTTTCCTAAAACTTCAGATTTCCGAGACTGTCGAAGCACGGCTCGAAGCAATAGTCGGCGGAATGTTGGTTTTGCTTGGTTTGAATGCTCTCCGAAAACTCTTTTCGGCAAAGGAAATTCACGTTCACGCCCATGACCACGGCAAGCGCGAGCATTTGCATTTTCACGAGCACGGCGAAAAAGTGGAAGAAGCATCGCATCACCGCTTTAGCCCGCGTTCGATCGTGATCGGAATGGTCCACGGCCTCGCTGGAAGCGCGGCTTTGATGCTTTTAGTTGTGCCGACGATAACTACGCCCGCACTTGCGATGCTCTATATTTTGATCTTCGGTGTCGGTTCGATCGGCGGAATGATGCTGATGAGTTTGTTGATCGGCCTTCCGATCCATTTCACCGCGAACCGCTTTGAAATCTTAAACAAAACAATTCGATTCGGGGCGGGCGTTTTTAGTCTTGGATTGGGAACTTATATTATTTACGAAAAGCTTGTAGTAGTTTAACTTTCAGCGGGTCAGAACCGGGAGCGATAGCGACTGGGTTCTTGGTCGTTGGCGACTAGAACCCCGGTCGCTACCGCTCTCGGTACTGACAAGAGATAGAAACCCAGTCGTTATCGCTCCCGGTACTGACCCGATCCGCCAACTAAGCGTTAGTTATCAAAACGCAGTTCTTCAATTATTTCCTTCATATACTTTTTTCCTAACTCAAGATCTTCCGGCTTCAGCGAGACCGCACCGACGACCGCGTGGCCGCCGCCGCCGTAGCGTTCGCAGATCTCGGCGATGTTGTGAATACGCGGCCTCGGCGCCCACGGATTCGAGCCTACCGAAATCTTTGTGCGAAACGAACTCTGGCTCAGCGACACGACATACGTCACGTCAGGGTGAAAATAATAGGGAATAAATTTGTTGTAGCCTTCGATTCCCGTTCCCGTCAGATCAAAACTAACGACGCCGCGTTCGCACACTGACTTTTCCTTTATAACTTCAACCGTTTTCCAATGCTGCTCCAGAATCGGTTTCAAACGTTTCTGAATTTCCGAGCTCTCTATTATCTCATCCAGGGATTTTTGGGTTAAAGCTTCAATAATCCGCACAACAAATCCAGGGTCCTTCTCGCCCTCGATCACCTGCATCAGCTTTAGCGCGGACGACCGTAATTCAACGCACTGCGCCGGCGAATCGTATAAAGCTCCGTCGATGATATGAGCCCATTCGATCAATTCGGTAAGGGATTCGTCTTCGAAATCGTATTTTTCTTTGGCAATTCGGGCGATGAACTCGGCGCACGATTTACTGTCGATATCCAGAAATTTTTGGCCTGACGTATCGGCCAGAAAATGCTGCTCGTCCGGAGCGGATAAAAATGCCGATTGATGATGGTCGAACCACCAAGTCAGCCGTTCGTCAGGACAGTATTTGAAATCGACGATAGCGTTTTCATCGCCGTCCAGCAGGCCGCGGTCGAAAGCGTTTCCGGCGCGGTGCATCGTCGGCGTGTAGCCGATCTCAGCGTTGGCATTTACCTTCGCCCGGTAAAATTTAGTAAAGATTGCGGCAGACGAAACACCGTCGAAGCAATTGCCGTGATAAAGTATTCTCAGTTTCATAAGATAGAAATTTGCCCGCAGGCAAAACATTCTAGGTTAGATGTCCGCGTGGGTTTCGTCAAGGAGAGTTTCATGAACATACGCGTTGCGGCGGCCGGAGACATCGATTCGTTGGTCGATTTTAATCAGGCAATGGCGCTTGAGACTGAAGGCAAATCACTTAATCCCGAAACATTGAAAAGCGGTGTCGCGGCCGTTTTCATGGACGACAAGAAAGGCTTTTATGTAGTTGCGGAAGATTCCTCCGAGATCGTCGGCGGATTGATGGTGACGTACGAATGGAGCGACTGGCGCTCTGCATGGTTTTGGTGGATACAAAGTGTTTACATTTTACCCGAAGCCCGCGGAAAGGCAATTTATAGCCGGATGTACGATTTTGTCAAAGCAAAAGCCGCCGAAAGCGGAGATGTCTGCGGATTTCGGCTATATGTCGAAAAGGGAAACATTCACGCTCAAAAGGTTTATGAAAAGGTCGGAATGGATAAGTCGAACTATCTTATGTACGAAGAAAAATCAAAAAGCCGGGACTAGATTGTGGAAGTAGTCCCGGCTTTACAATGAAAATCAATACTTGCGAGCTCTGAAGTGGATTTAATGTAGAAAAAATGTTCACCCTATAAAGTTTAGAAATAGAGGCATCGCTTTTTTGATTTTCAAAGATCTTAAAATTTTTACGGAAGATAATTGAGAGAAAGACCTTCTCGGTCTTCGTGCCCACACTCGAAGATTCCCCCAAGCGATCCAGCCTTTCTCTCAAAACTTGTTGGTTTCTGTCCAACTAACCCCGCGATCTCGGGAAAGGTCTTGCAACCATTTCCCGCCTTCCCCTTGCTCGCTCTTTCAATCCTTCAGTTGAACTTCTTAGAAAATGAACTAACCTTCCAATGTATGTTACTTTTGCAAGCACTGTGCCAAATTTAGCCGATACCTTAATTACCGTAGTTTGTATGATTAAGCAAATACTTGCCGCTGAATAGTCGGTAATCTTGCATACATTTGGTACGTTAATCGCGAAAACCAAGAAATTGACCGTTCGATTTTGATGCATTGTGAATCATTTTCGATTTGTGATTTAATCAAGGGAATGACAAGAATTACGGAAGCCGAATTCAAACGGATTGTTGCCGGCATCTATGAAGACCGCGAATCGATTCAAAAATACAATCCGATCGGAACGCCTGAAGAAATAATGCTGTGGATGCTGATGTGCTGTTTAATAAGCTATCTGAGCCTAAGCGAAGTGGAAACTCCGTGTTTTCCCGGAAAGCCGGATGCCCGAACTTATCAAGATGCGATAATATTTGTTTTGAAAGACCGGAAATTAGACAGTTTTGATGAACGGCTTTATTTGGCCGAGCTAGTGAGATGATGATAATTCAGCAGTTTGTGATCACGCCATTTCAGCAGAACACGCGTGTTGTGGCTTGCGGCCGGACACGGAAGGCGATCTGCATCGATCCCGGCGAGGAGTGCGAGGAGATCGCCGATTTTATTCGCGGTAACGATTTCGAGCTTCAGGCGGTCACGCTCACGCACGGCCATCTCGACCATGTCGGCGGCACCGCTTATCTGCGTGAAATATTTCCCGATACCGATGTCATATTGCATAAGGACGACGAAGACCTTTATTATGGATTACCGCAGCAGCCTTTGTTCATGGGCATTCAGCCGCATCAAATGAAGGCGCTCGGATTCGATTACGGCGCTCCGCCAACGCTCACCCGCAATTGGACGGACGGCGAAATATATTGCGTCGGCAATCTAAACTTTAAAGTCCTTCATTGTCCCGGCCATACGCGCGGCCATGTCGTTCTTGCCGAGGAAAACGAGCGAAAGGTATTCGTCGGCGACTGTTTGTTCGAAGGATCGATTGGCCGCACCGATCTGCCCGGCGGCAGTTACGAGCAGTTAATGGATTCGATCACAAATAAAATTCTTACGCTCGGTGACGATTTTACCGTTTATTCGGGCCACGGCCGTGAGACGACGGTCGGGCGTGAAAAATCGTCAAATCCTTTTTTGACCGGCACTTCTCAGATCACACGAGGAAAATTTGTTTAAGAAAATTAGGTTGGGAGAGATCATTATGCGAAGAATTCTTTGTTTACACCTATTTATATGCCTTGCCGCGTCGGGAGTTTTCGCTCACGGCAACAACAGCCATTATCCAGCCAAGCAGGATGTAAAAGTAACGACAACCAAGGTAAGCGGCAACGTTTACATGCTTCAGGGACGCGGCGGCAATATCGGCGCCGTTGTCGGCACGGACGGAATTTTGATCGTCGATGACGATTATAAGGCCGTAAGCCAAAAGCTGAGCGATGCATTGAAGGAACTTGGCTCGGCTTCCCCGCGGTTCATTTTCAACACGCATTGGCACGGCGATCATACCGAAGGCAACGAGTTTTTCGGGAAGCAGTCGATAATCGTCGCTCACGCGAATGTGCGAAAACGGATGCTCGATCCGCCAGTGATCTTTGGCCAAAAGACTGCTCCGTACTCTGTAGTTGCTTTGCCGATAGTGACATACACCGAAAGTATGACGATCCACATCAACGGTGAAGAAGTGAAAGCCGTTCATTATCCAAACGGCCACACGGACGGCGACACTATTGTCTTTTTCATTAAGGCAAATGTCGTCCACCTCGGCGATGATTTTTTTGTCGGACGGTTCCCGTTCGTCGATCTCGCCAGCGGCGGCAGTGTGCAGGGATTGATCAATAATATCGGCTCGCTAATCGCCAGCCTTCCGGCCGACGTAAAGATAATTCCCGGCCACGGCCCGCTCGCTACAATCGACGATCTGAAATCGTATCACCAAACAATTGTCGATACGTCAAAAATTGTTCAAGACGCCATGAAAGCGGGTAAATCGCTCGATGAGATCAAAAAAGCGGGACTGCCCGAAAAATTCAAGGAAGCCGGTTCAGGATTTCTCAAGACCGATGCCTGGGTCGAAACGATTTACAACAGCTATTCGAAAAAATAAGCGGAAGATAGTTTTTGTCAGAACCGCAAGCGGTAGCGACCGGGGAATTTTCAATATACCCAAGAACGCAAGAAAGTTCAAAAACGATTTTTTTTGTGCTCCTTGGGGGCGAGTTTCAATTCGCCCTTGCTAACGCTCGGGCTTCTGCATTCTAAGCTACCGTAATTTCTTTCGAAAGATAAACATCCTGGATCGCATTCAGCAATTCAACGCCTTCGCTCATCGGCCGCTGAAATGCTTTTCGTCCGGAAATCAGCCCTGTCCCGCCGCCGCGTTTATTTATCACCGCTGTTCGCACGGCATCGGCCATATCGCTTTCGCCTTTGGATTCACCGCCCGAATTTATCAACCCGCAGCGTCCCATATAGCAGTTCGCGACCTGATATCGAACAAGATCAATAGGGCTGTCGCTTGTAAGCTCCGAGTAGATTTTAGGATTGGTCTTGCCGTAGCTGCTCTCTGTATTCAGCATATTGTAGCCGCCGTTCCGCTCAGGCAGTTTTTGTTTGATGATGTCGGCCTGGATCGTAACGCCGAGATGATTTGCCTGGCCTGTAAGATCGGCGGCGGTGTGCATGTCGCCTTCCGCGCCTTTGAATTTCGGATTGCGGAGGTAACACCAGAGGATCGTCGCCATCCCGAGCTCATGCGCGTATGCGAATGCTTCGGCCACTTCGCTGATCTGCCGCGTCGAATGTTCGGAACCAAAATAGATCGTTGCACCGACCGCGACCGCGCCCATATATCGGCACTGGGCAATCGAGCCGAACATGACCTGATCGAACTGATTCGGATAGGTCAATAGTTCGTTATGATTGATCTTAACGATAAACGGGATTTTATGAGCGTACTTTCGGGCTACGGAACCCAGCACGCCGAAGGTCGAGGCCACCGCGTTGCAGCCGCCGTCAATAGCCAGCTTTACAATATTCGACGGATCGAAGTACTGCGGATTCGGCGCGAAGCTCGCACCGGCAGAATGCTCGATTCCCTGATCGACCGGCAAAATCGATAGATAACCGGTCCCGCTCAGCCGCCCATTATCCTTCAGCGTCTGCAAGCTCCGAAGCACGGCTGGCGTTCGGTCCGAATCCATCCAAACGCGGTCGATAAAATCTCCGCCCGGAAGGTGAATATCGTCTTTCGAAATCGTCGTGGAAACGTGGTTTAACAGTGTCTCGGCATCGTCGCCCAAAAGCTGCTGTATTTTACTGTAATCAACGGACATTGATTCTCTCCTGTACTGATAATTGAGATCTAAAAGCTGAATTGAAGTACGAAATTATAGCATACCAAAATTTAAACGCTCCACGCCGCAAATTCATTGCTATTCACATTTAATTTCTATAAACTATCGGCGTTAAACCAAACTGCTTTCGTGGACGAATTGCCGTAGCGGAACACAAATGGTTTACTCCCGCATTTTGTGCGGCCACACCCTGTTCACCGAGGTTTTAATGAATATATTCCGTACAGAAACGCTGTATTGCGCTCTTTCACTGCTTTGCCTTCTAATTTTTCCAAGCTCATCCATTAACGCACAGGATAAGGATTGGCGTCCCGTGGCCCCCCAGGAACTTACCGCGAAAACTCCCGTCGTCGAGCCGGATGCCGACGCGGAGGCGTCCTTTTGGGAAGTACGCGTCGATGACAGTTCGGTCGAGGAACTCGCTTTGCGTCATTACGTTCGCGTCAAGATCTTTACGGAAAAAGGACGCGAACAGTTCAGCCGCCACGATGTCGTTTTTACGAAAGGGACGAAGGTAAAAGACGTCGAAGCCCGCGTAACCATACCGGACGGATCGACCGTGCTCCTCAAAAAAGAAGACGTGCTGGAACGCGAGATCGTTAGAGCTAATGGCTTTAAGGTAAAAGCGAAAACTTTCGCCCTGCCCGGCCTCGAGATCGGATCTATCGTCGAATACCGGTATAAAGAAGTTCTCGATAACGCTACAGCGAATATGCGGCTTATATTTCAGCGCGACATACCGATCCAGACGGTCTCCTATTATGTAAAACCGTTCGCCGGTGACCGCGGAATGTACTATGAACGGTTCAACGCCGGAGAAACGAAATTCGAAAAAGACAAAAACGGTTACCACCGTGCGACGATGACGAATGTTCCCGCTTTTCGTGAAGAGCCTAATATGCTTCCCGACGACGAGGTTCGCTCCTGGATGTACATTTATTATTTGGCCGGCGTAAAAAAGGTCGGAGACGAATATTGGAAGGACATTGGCAAGACAATTTATGAAGGCTCGAAAACGTCACTGAAAGCCAATGACCAGGTGAAGCAGGCTACCGCCGAAGCCATAGCGGGAGCGGCCAGCGACGACGAAAAACTACAAAAGATCTATGGATATGTAAAATCGCAGATCAGGAATATCACCTATGCGGATAAGGTAACAGACGACGACCGTAAGAGTGTTCGCAACAACAAATCGCCGGGTGATACATTAAAACTTAGAATGGGCGATGCCGGTGATGTCGATAAGCTCTTCGGCGCAATGGCCAGGGCGGCGGGATTCGATGCCCGTGTGGCTTTGTCGGGCAGCCGAAACGAACTTTTCTTCGATCCGAGGGTCGCGAATTTTCAGTTAATGATGAATTCGTCGAATATTGCCGTTAAGGTCGGCGAAGATTGGCGTTTTTTCAGCCCGGCCGGGTATTTCAGCCAGTACGGAATGCTCAGTTGGGTTGAGGAAGGCCAGATCGCCTTGATTTCAGACCCGAAAGGAGCGATTTGGAAGGACATAAGCCTGGCCGATGCGGGGAAATCGAAGGAAAAACGTACCGGTAAGTTTAAGGTGCTTGCGGATGGAACGCTGGAAGGCGAAGCGACGATCGAATACACGGGGCACATGTCGGCTTCGAACAAGAACTCCTACCGCGGCGACTCGGACGTAGAACGGGAAAAAAGCCTTAAGTACCTCATACAATCGCAGATCTTAAGTACGGCGGAAATAGTAAGCAGTTCGATAGAGAACGTATTGGACCCAGAAAAACCGCTTGTTTACAGATTCAAGATTCGTGTTCCCGGATACGCATCACGAACCGGAAAACGTATATTTTTCCAGCCGAATGTTTTCGAAAGAAGCTCCAAGCCGCGTTTCATTTCAAACACGCGAAAATACGACGTTTATTTCAATTATCCTTATTCGGAAGAGGACGACATCACTATTGAACTGCCGAGCGGATTCGCCCTCGAAAATGCCGACGCACCATCTCCGATCAAGGATCCATCCGGCATCGGTTCGCATACCGTGAAAATGGGCGTCACTAAAGATGCCAAATTTTTGATTTACAAAAGAGATTTTTCATTTGGTAACAAGGGCTTTATAAGGTTTCCGGCGACAAGCTACCCTGCCGTGAAAAACCTTTTCGAGGCCTTTAATAAAGCCGATGTCCACCAACTCACGCTTCGCGAAGGTACAGCCTCGGCAAGTACGAAATAGAATGGCGTTCGGACTGATTCCCTGTTCCAAAGGATTTACCTATGTTTAAGAAATTGCCCGCTTTCCTCGCGTTTTTCATTTTTTGTTTTGCTGTCTTTACCACATCCGCGTACGCTGACGGCACGCCCGCCTGGCTGCAGCAGGCCGCGGGGTTGCCTACGCCGGTTTTTGATATTAAAGATGTCCCGGCCGTCGTACTCCGGAATGAAGAAATCGTAACGATTACTTCGGACGGAACGGTTGTTCGCACTATCAGGCAGGCCGTTCGTATTTTGGTTCGAGAAGGCCGCCGGGAAGCAATCGCACGGATCGTCTATCAGACAGACAGCGACAAGGTGCGCGAAATCAACGCCTGGCTTATCCGCAGGAGCGGAATCGGTAAGGACTACGGCAAAAAGGAAACTGTCGACGCGGCATTGGTGGCCAACGATCTATACAATGAAGCGAGGGTGCGGTACATCGATGCGTCGGACGATGCCGATACCGGCGATGTTTTCGGTTTCGAAACCGTAATCGAGGAGCGCAGTATCTTCAGCCAATTCGTTTTTCGATTTCAGGATGACATTCCGGCTATTTCTTCGAAATTCACGCTGAATCTGCCAGTCGGCTGGAAAGCCGAAAGCGTCACGCTGAACCGTGCGAAGGTCGAACCTGTTGTTAATGGCTCTACATACACCTGGGAACTCCGCGATCTGAATCCTATAAAACCGGAGCCTTCGAGCCCGAGTTGGTCGAGCCTCGCGCCGCGTCTCGCGGTTAGTTTTTACCCGGCACAGGCAACCGCGACCCAGATCCGAACATTTGAGAATTGGAACGATGTCGCCCGCTGGATGAGCGAGATCGAGGACCCGATGATGACAGTCGATGATGAGCTTGCCGCAAAAACCCAGGAAATTACCGCCGGTCTAAAAACCGAGATCGAAAAGATCGCGGCTATTTCGCGTTACGTTCAGCAGATTCAATATATTTCAA
>JANMSP010000146.1:0-2306 GCA_031389475.1 Pyrinomonadaceae bacterium | reverse complement strand
CCAGTGGCGGCGTGAACAGTTTACCGTCTTTCAACCAAAATAAATTCGCCATAACGGCGGAAGCGAGCTCCCCATTCTCATTAAAACAAACGGCTTCATCGAACCCGCGGTCTTTTGCTTTGTTCAGAGCAATTATTTTATCTAGATAGTTACAAGTCTTTATGCCGGTCAGCGGTGAAACCGAATTGACGCGGTAAGGCGAGAAAGTGAGCCGAAAGTTTTGCGGTGAAATTCTAAAATCCGCAGTAGTTATCATCACCGTAGTATTTCGTTTAATCCTAAACGGCCAGATCATGCTGGGCGATTCGTCTAAAATCGTAATTCGGGCGCGGCCGAATGAACAATCGTTTCCGTTGATAATTTCTGATAGCGATTCTTTCAGAATTATTTCAGAAATGTCCGAAATAGCAATTCCGATAGCTTTCGCGCTTCCTTCCAGGCGCTTCCAGTGTTTCTCCCACAAAAACGGCTTTTTGTAATAAATGGCGACGGTCGTGAATATTCCTTTACCGTAAAGGGCGGCCGATGAAAGCCCGCCGATCATCACGCTTTCTGCGGAAACGACTTTACCGTTGTAGAATATATTGTCGTGCATTTGTTTCTATTTCTTGCAGATAGTACGCGAACGGAACATCAGATCGGAACTTCCCGTTCTAAATTAAGATACGGGCACCAGAGGATTATGAAATCAATAACAAGCGCTTGTCTGATTCTGATTTCCGGCTTGGTTTTTTCCTGTTCGGGGGATACATCGAGAGATCCCCGTACCATATCACCCGATACTATAATTGAACGGGAAGAGCTTTCAAAGATTCAGCCCGAAGAACTGCGGTTAATTCTTGCAAGTGCCGGCGAACAAACCGAAATTACCCGAAACTATACGCAGGATTATTATGCAATTCCATATCCGAATGGCGATGTGCCGCCTGAAACCGGTGCGTGCACGGATGTCGTGATTAGGGCGTTTCGCAAAGCAGGCGTCGATTTTCAAAAAGAAGTTCACGAAGATATGGTTTCAAATTTCGCCGCGTACCCGAAAAAATGGGGCCTGACAAAAACCGACACCAATATCGACCACCGCCGCGTCCCGAATTTACAAACCTTCCTGGCCCGAAAAGGCAGATCACTTTCCATTACTAGCGAAGCGGAAAACTACAGGCCCGGCGACATCGTTTCCTGGGACCTCAACGGAAAAGGAACGACGCACATTGGGCTAGTGTCTAATCTTTGGAATCAAGAAAACGGACGTCATTTGATTGTTCACAATATCGGAGGCGGAACTAAAGCCGAGGATAGGTTATTCGAGTGGAAAATCACCGGACATTTTCGCTACTTTTAGTTTCGTCTACTGTTCCAGCCTCATATCTTTATCTTCTCTTGCACGGATACGTCCCTTCTTATCCCGGCAAAATTCCGTCACAAGCTCAGAGAAAATCTCGCATTTCTCTTCCTGCGGAACGTGGCCGCAGTTTTTCAGGATGACGAATCGCGAATTGAGGATAGATTCGTGCAGTTTATAACCATTTCGGATAGGTATTACAGTATCTTCTTCGCCCCAGATTATTAAGGTCGGATGATTGATAAGATACGCATCGTCTTCAATTCGGTTAGCACTCCAGTTTCGCGATGTCGCCAGGACGGAACGGTGAGCGTCAGCCGCATTTAACGGGCGGCGAATCGAAGAAATTCGCTCTTTCGTGATCAAATGGCGGTTCGCTCGAGCAAGTGTTCCACGCATGCGAAAACGCAGGAACAATTTCGACTCGACCAGAAACGGCGTGATAACTTCGCCGATACCTGGGATTGCCGCAAGCCGCAGGATCGGATGATTTTTCACGTCATCATTAATCACTGCATCGACCAGCACAAGCTTTTCCACACGTTCCGGGTAATCCAAAGCGATTGTCGAGGCAATTGCTCCGCCGTAGGAACTGCCAATGAGCGTCGCACGCCCAATTCCGAGCCGGTCCATCAATCGTTCGACGATCCTTGCCTGCGACGCTATCGAATAATCGAACCAGGCCGGCTTTTCCGAATAACCAAAACCGAGCAGATCGACCGCAACGACATGAAAGCCTTGCGCGGCCAATACGGGAGCGGTAGTGTTCCAAACATACGTTGAAGCCGTGTAGCCGTGAATCAAAAGCAGCGTCGGGTCTGACGCATTGCCGAATTCCTGATAGTGAATGCGCGCACCGTCTATGCTAGTGAAATGCGAATTCTCGGAATGAAGAACCTGATCCGCAACGTCGTCCCAATCGATTCCCTTCGCACGCGTCAGCATCTTGACCGCGATCGCCGCCACG
>JANMSP010000134.1:0-2137 GCA_031389475.1 Pyrinomonadaceae bacterium | reverse complement strand
ATTGGCATCTGAGCAGTTACCAAATGCCGCGACTCGCTCGTTTTCTCGCTTCGCGTCACCCAGCTAAAAATGCTGTCGTAAAACGGCTGCGTCTGCACGTCGTACTTCGATGCGTAAAGCTCTAAACCCTGTGATTGCGTTGCTGGAATTGCGGCCATTGCAAAATATGCGTCGCCGACTCCGGCCCAGTTTACCGTGCCCGGAACGACTAGCGAAGCCTTATTATCGGTTCCGAATGTAAACGAATAGTTGCCCTGATGCCGCACAATGTCGCCGTCAATTCCGGCCACAGCTTCAGATTCGATCTGATAGAAAGTATGGTGATTGATCGCGTGGTCGCCGATGCTGGCACCGATCAAAAGCTTTGTATTAGGAACGGTCTGGCCGTTTCTTTTTACGCTGATTGCCAGATCGGAAATATAGCTGTCGGCACGGAAAAGGAACGTCTTTTTGACTTCGAGACCGCTTGCATCGGTAAGCGTAAAATCGATCTGTTTTTCCTGTCCTTCGCCGAGCGTAATCGTTTCTTCCGGTGCCGAGATCTGATAATTGCGGTCATTAACAAGTGCCGTCAGATTCTGGTCATCTGTCGTCAGGCGAAAGGGAATTGTACGCGGCGATTGTTTCAGGGCCTCTTCGGGAATCAGTTGAAGCGGCTTATTTTGCTCTGTATTCGAACCGTCGGCATAAAGCGGAAATTCGTCATTACCGAGTTTATTCTTAAGCAATATCCAGCTCGTGGCGAGAGCTCCCTTTGAATCCAGCGTTACTTCGTAAAGCGGCGATTTAACCGTTATAGTTCTGGCAGGGACATTGTCCGGAACTGCCACAATCGTCTCCGTTACGGGTTGCTGAGCCTGCTGAACAGGCGTTGCCTGCACGGGAGCGATCTGTGCCACATTCGCATTTGCCGCCGTATCTACATTCTCGACGGGTTTCGTCGGCGTGAACAAGTAAGACCAGCCGAAAAGCACGATCATCGACAGCACGGCCGCTATCAGGAAGCGAAATTGACTCTGATTATTCGAATTATCCATCTTAAAAAAGTTCCAAGTCTCAGGTTTCAGGTTTCAAGCTGTCAGTTAGTCCGACTTGAAACTCGGAGCTTGAAACTACTTGACAGGATCATGCCCGCCCTTGCAAAACGGCTGGCATCTTAATATACGTTTCAGGCCGAGCCATGTTCCGCGAACTGCTCCGTATTTTTCGACCGCTTCTTTAGCGTACTCCGAGCAGGTCGGCTCAAACCGGCACGCGGGCGGCAGAAAGGGCGACACCAAGGCCTTGTAAATGCCCAACAGATCGAGAACCAAAAACTTCATCGGTAAAAATCAAAAAAGTAAAAAGGTAAAAGTAAAAAGTAAAAAAAATCTAGCAGTTTTACCTTTTTACTTTTACCTTTTTACTTCCGGCCAGCCTATGGCAACGAATTTTCTTCCGCTTTTAACGCGACGCGAGCAACGATCTGACGAAATTCCGCTAGCGGCTTATCGAGCTTTACCCGTAAAATGTTTCGCCGCGCATTCAAGACCCAATCGAAAATCACGGGAACGCCATTTAACTCAGCTTTGCTAAGCCTAAAAGTTTCCCGCAGCAGCCGCTTTGCCCGGTTCCGGTCGTGCGCCTTGCCTATGCCTTTCTTGGTCGCCGTGATTCCGACGCGCTGCATCTGGTTTTCACCGGGCAAAATGAAAACCGTCATAAAACGGCCTTCGATACGCTTGCCATGCTCATAAACCCGAAGAAATTCGGCGCGTTTTCTGAGCCGTGCTTCCTTCGGCAGCGAAAAATCTAATAATGGTGAACCGTTAATCTCTTGCGTCCCTTCGCACGGCGGCGTTTGATCACTGCGCGTCCGTTCTTGGTCGCCATTCTCGCCCGGAATCCGTGTTTTTTCGCACGGCGGCGATTGTTCGGTTGATAAGTTCTTTGCGGCATAATTACTCTCCATGGTTTTCACCCTAAAGTGAAAACTTTAAGGCTAACTGCGGGAGGTCTAAATGTCAAGGAAAGACTCTGGATCTCCGGACAGTTGACGAGTAGGCGTTCGCCGTTCGGAATCTGTCCCACTGTCCCACTGTCCCACTGTCCCACTGTCCCACTGTCCCACTGTCCCACTGTCCCACTGTCCCACTGT
>JANMSP010000127.1:0-8699 GCA_031389475.1 Pyrinomonadaceae bacterium | reverse complement strand
TTTGTGTAATTCGTGGCTGAACGATTTATACAGGTATTTAGGCTATAAGAGGCTTTGTCCGTATTCGGGCCAGGCCTTTTTGTTGTGTTTTCCTCTGTTGCCGAATTCACTTTTGCCCGTTACGATAATTCAATGAATAGAGAACTTATGACCGAAGCGGATGTTCATGCTTTCGGGGTTGAGATCGTTTGCAAACAGCTCGAGAAGGACGGATGGCTGATCGATTCGGCGGACGCGACGGCCGATATAGAATCTGAGCCTCAAATAGTCGCTCAAAAGGATGAGGAGTTTGCTTTTTTCGTCGTGCGGACAGGCCTCTATCCGGGCCGCGGACGGTTCGAGGAAGGCAACGAGGTTTTTCGAACCATGGTCAGTCACGCTGCCGAGCATAAAGCTTCATGCTATTTCGCCAGCGTCGGCATTGCCAATTCGGAAGGCGCAACCGAAGAAGAAATGTCCATTCCGGTAAAAGGCGTAGCTTTTAACGTCGAGTTCGATGGATTGGTAAAGATGGAACTGCCGCCCGGCGGCTAGTAGTCGATCACGTGATTCGGCGAATCATGTCGGAACCGGGAGCGATAGCAATGGGGTTCGTAGTCTTGTCAGTATCGCGAGCGGTAGCGACGGGGCTCTTCTCTTATCAGTACCGAGAGCGGTAGCGACCGGGGTTCTTGTCACTAACGTTAAAGGAACCCAGTCGCTATCGCTCCCGGTACTGACCCGTCCGCTAATCCTTGATTTCGCTAACACCGGTCAAAAACGCCCGGCCATTACAATGATAGTTCCATCCATTCAAAAAATCCCTTGATTTTTCCCGCCATTCTGATGTACTTTATCCCTACTTCTTTCCATTAAATTGCGGCATCCTCTGCCCTCATAATCGTAAATTGCCCGGGATACTATTATTTAACAGGCTACCAGGAGAGAAAAATGAAAATAAAGATACTTATGTCCGTCGCACTGCTCTGTGCGATTGCGTTGACCGCGTTCAGCTTATTTACACGAACCGCACCTGTCGAGGCACAATCGGCAAAGGCGGAGCAACAGGAAGCACCCGAAGTCGAGATCGAAATTCCTTTCGAATTTAACGGCAAGACCTGGCGCGACAAAAAGGAATTTTTCGAGCACGGACGCTGCGCTACCGAAAAGCTCACTGAATTCCAAATCGCCGATATCGATCAGCAGATCTCCATATTTAAGGAAAACCGGAAAGCGGCAGGCGTTGTAAATGATATTGCCGGCGGTACTATAAATGTATATTGGCATGTAATCCGCCGTGGGACGGGCATAGCGAACGGCGATGTATCGTCCACACAGATCAACAATCAAATAACGGTGCTTAGAAATGCCTACGCCGGCACCGGATGGAATTTCACACTCGTTTCGACGGACCGCACTACTAATTCCACGTGGTACACCGCCGGTCCAGGATCGAGCGCTGAACGGCAGATGAAAACTGCTCTGCGCCAAGGAACGGCCGATGACCTCAATATCTATTCCAGCAATCCCGGCGGCGGGCTTCTGGGTTGGGCGACCTTTCCCTCGAGCTATGCGGGCAATCCGAAGGACGACGGAGTCGTAGTTCTTTATTCAACTATTCCCGGCGGCAGTGCGGCACCTTACAACCTGGGCGACACGGGCACACACGAGGTCGGACACTGGATGGGTCTCTATCATACTTTCCAGGGCGGCTGTGCTAGTAGTTCGTCGGGCGGCGATGGCGTAGCGGACACGCCGGCTGAAAGATCGCCAGCGTATGGCTGCCCGACCGGCAGGAACACTTGTTCAAGCGCGGGCAACGATCCTATAACAAACTTTATGGATTATACCGACGACTCCTGCATGAACCGGTTCAGTGCGGGACAGGACACGAGGATGGATACATATTTTACAACTTACCGCTATAACAGGTAGTCCGTAAAAAACGTAAAAAAAGGCTTCGTCCATCGCCGGACGAAGCCTTTTTCTTTAATCGGTCAGAGTCAGCGAAGAGCCCGATTGCTTATGACGCCGAGCAGTCGGGCCGGAAAAGTCGCAAAATTCTCGATCTCTATCTCCTGCCGGCCTTCCTTGTTGCGGTCTCGCCAGCGGATGCGTGCGGCGGCAATGTAGGTTCCGTCTCCCTTTCCGGTTGCCGGATCGATATGCAGTTCGACAACGCCGAATGGATAATCGAGTGACCGGTAACCGCCGCGAAACTCCGCAAACTGCGTCCAACGTTCAAAAACCACGAGAATACGGCGTTTACCATCGACAATATTTTCCCGGACCCCGTTAATTCTCACACCGACATTCGGGCCGACGGAAAACCGCCCAAGATCTTCTTTGCCCAACTCTTTTTGCAATGCATCCTGGCCGTCATTTTGTAAAAGCCCGAGAAACCGCTGAGCCTCGGCATCTGCGGTTCGGCCTGTAATATTGAGGCTAAAATTCGTCGTTACATTTCGCGTGTTCCGCCCGCTACCGATACTTACGAGTGTGCCCGTAAACGTTTCATCCATCCGCTGAGCGATAGCGGAAAAAGTCAACGTTAAAATAAACGTAATTATTAGAAAATACCTTTTCATAGTCATATATCTCCCCCGCAGATTAACTTTCAAGTTTGATTATACCGCTTTCAGAATCGATATTTGTACCCTAGAACACAGAGCGCGAATTCAGGACAGTGAACTAATTGATATAAGGTGCGGTACCTGAGTCGACAATCTCCCAAACCTTGGATTCGGGAATAAAAAAAGGCTTTTTCGTAATGCAGATCTTGAGGGTTTCAAGCTTCTCGTTATAGGTCGCCCGGAGCTCGATTCCAAAAGGCCCGCTAACAGCGACATCGTCGCCTTCGGGAACATTGACACTTTCCTTGGCGAGATCCTTTCGAAGTGAATTTAGTTCGACACGGTCGATGCCGATATATTTTTTGCAGTCTGGCATAAATAGTTGTGAGTTGTCAGCAGTCGGTTGTCAGTTAAGATTAAAGTAGGTAGGTCTTTTGTATTGGCAGCATCAAAATGTTGAGCCGCAAAATCCGCTCGCATGCTCCCGGAACGCGGCCGTCGCCGTGACGCGAAAACCACGGCTGACGCCATGCCGCGAAAATTTTCCCTGCCGACGCGGCACCGGCCAAAACATCGTCGACTATTCTTGTTGTCGAAACCGATTTTCCAGGCTGTTCCGGACTTTTCTTTCTTGGCTACATATGAAATGTCAACGAAAGATCCATAAAACAATACCTAGCACCAAGACGTTTTGACACTACTTTTGCATTCTACTATACCGGACAAATTACATAACTTTAAATAAGGAAACGGATGGTCAATTCTCTTCAAAAAACCACCCGCTCCCTTTTATCCACGCACATAAGGCATGGAATCTTTATATCTTTTGATTGAAGAAACGGGTAATCGCGATCCTTTTCCGGCAAAATTCGCAACTATTCAGCCAGATCTTGTTTATTCTATTGGTCAGTCAATGTTAAGGTGGTGGAGCGGGTCATAACCCCAGTCGCTATCGCTCCCGGTTCTGACCCGCCTGCTGATCCTTGACCTAACCTTAGGTAAATGAAAAGCAGCAACCTTTTCTTACGATATTCAACTTTTTATTGCCTGCAATTGGTTGCTGATATATAATTTAGGCCTTGTCTAAACAACGGAAGTGTTGTGTTAATGGTCACTTGTCGCCGTTTTTTGAGACAAAATAAACACGGTCAAGGGAGAAAATGTATGGCAGACGAAAATAAATGCGGTCACGAAATGTGCAGTTGTCCGGCACCCGGAGATGCTGAATATTGCAGCGATCATTGTAAAGACGCTTCCGATCAGGACATTGTAGAAATATCCTGCGATTGCGGCCATCAGGGCTGCGAAATGATCTAGATGTCAGTAGTCGGGTGGTTCTAATTCAGGCAAAAGTCATTAGGTGCATTTGGCATTTGCGCCATGATCTCTTCCACCCGCTTACGTAGGCGTTACTGACAAGATTGATCACTAGAAACGCCAAAAAGCGGGCAACATTCAATAAGAATAGTGCCCGCTTTTTTGAAAAGTGAATTCTATGTAGTGGTCGTTGTCCGGCTTCCCATGATCAACCGCAATAAAACCAGAAGAATGATCGCTCCCAGAATCGACATGATCCATCCGACAGCATAATTTTCACCGCCCCAGATCGACCGGGCGATAAAACCGCCTAAGAACGCACCGGCAATACCAAGCAGAGCAGTCAAAATCCAACCTATTGCACCCTCAGGAAATGCTTCCTTTCCGGGTAACAGCAATCGGGCCAATACACCTACAATCAACCCGATAATCATTTGCCAAATAAAATCTCCCAAAGCTCCCATGTTTTATCTCCTTTTGCAAAAGTATATTTTCGTTATTGCTGAACTACTTAGTACTACTTTATTCGTAAAATCGCAAGTTTCTCTAAATCGCCACCTTTCGATGAGCGAACATTCGCAACAATCCGTTTATCGCAAGATGCAGCAGCATATAAACAACTATCGCCACAATGATAGGCAAAGCCAAAGTGAAACCTTCAGCGGTCGAGGGGCTTGCCACTATTCCTTTGAACGGTGCATACAACGGATCAGAAATATTGCGTATGAATTTTACAAATCCAGCATCGCCGCGGGCCGCGAAAAGGGCGAGCAGCAGCCTGATAACCAGCAATCCATAGACGAGAAAGAAAATGTAATCAACGACCTGCGAGATCCTGGCGACGAATCGTCCCCGCTGAACTTCCCGCTCGGTCTGTTCGACCTCATCAACCGCACGATGCCGCATGTCGCCCGCAATTTGTTCGACACGATGGGCTTCCGATGGCGTAGCGACATTGGCCTCGGCCGCTATCTCGCCGCCGACTTCAGCTTTTACATCTGATTTGATCGCCTCGTAATTAGCCGCCCGCTGTAATTCGTCACGTTCCAATTTGTCATCAACCATTGTCGTTCGCCGCTCCTTTATGATCTGGTTTCGCTTCTTCACGCCCCTGCGGAGTATCTTTCGAGTCTACGCTGCCGGCGTTGTCGCGCTCATCCGGATCACCCTTTGTTTCGTCACCACGAAGCACCTGCCGCTGTATTTGGTCTCCACTTATTTGGCTCGACTGTTCAGCCAGTTCATCAATTTTCCAGCCTTGCCGTCCCGATTCAGGAGATTTACTGCTATCTTGATTTTGCATTTTGCCTCCGGTGTTCTCAATAAAATGGGATGAGCATGAATGCTCATCCCATAATAGCTAACTATCGGTTAGTTCCAACGCTGCCCGGAGCCGTCGAAGTTATCGACAATTCCGTGCCCTGCCCGAGCTGAATGCTGTCGCGGCCAGTAATTAAGACGCTTCCCGCACCGGCTCCGGCACCGACGCCGGCTCCAATCGCTGCGCCGGATCCGCCACCAGCTACGGCTCCAATAATCGCACCAAGAACGGCTCCGATGCCTGCCCGTGTTGCAGTCCTGGTCGTTTGGCTGCTGTCCCGGACCGTGCCTTCGTTGTTGACTGAGACACTATCACCGTTTACTGCACGCACCGAATCAATAATTCCCGCGAAACGGTAGCTTTGTCCATTTGCTAACCGAATCGTATCGAATTCCATCGACACATTCGCACGCCCCGAAACTCGGCCCGAACTGGTTGCGTTGCCGATGCGGCCTTCTATCACTGCGCCCCGATACTGATTGGGCGAAGTGACATTCAATGTAAACCGGTCGCCCGTCTGCGACACCTTAGTATCGACCGCATTGTTCAATTCAGCGGTCAACTTTACTCCGTTCGGAATGTAAAAATCATTAAGGTTACCGCTGCCGGAACCAACAGTGGAACCGCCGTTCATCGCTGTCCACTGGGCAGAATTATTAGTTTTATCGTACACGCTCGAAACCGTTATTTGGTCATTGCTGTTTTCGAGATAAATGCGACGCGTAACTTTCAACTGTCCGTTTGCGGTCGGAGCGAACGTGACATAGAAATCGTCAGTCCGGTCGCCCACATAACTGATGCTGATGCCATCACGATCCGCGGATGCCGTCGTCGTAATCGTACGGCCCCGAGCATTCGTCTCCCTCCTCGGTGATCCATCGGCTTCAAAGGATATTTGCTGATTATTAGTGGATGCAATAGTAACGGTCCGACCGTTTTTGTCTATCGCGATCATTTCGGGCGAGTCAAGACGCCGCTGAAGACTTCGTGTTAGATTGTCGTGCTGTGTCGTAGTATCGTGCGGCAGAGCCCGGTCAATCACCGCGTGAACATCGTCGCTTAGACGCGTATTCAACCGATAAGTTCCGGTTATGCGTGAATCGAAGGCCGGAAAAGTTCCGCCTGAGTTTCCTGGATAGTTACCTCCGGGATTCGTAGGCATCGTCTGGTTCCAGTTCCAGCTCACTCTATAATAAGTCGCCAGTGTATTAAGATCAGTTCGAAGATTTCTCCACTGTGTTTGCGAAGGTGCCGAAAATCGATTGGCGGCCATAAACCTGTTGATATACTGTGCCCGAGTCAATACTTCCGATACATCCGCTCCAACCGATTGACGGTCATCGAATCTCTCCTTCAACCGATCCGTCGAATTTTCAAATTCAGTGAGAAAATCGTTCAAGTTATCTTCCGTGCCCGTACCGTTCAAGTAACTGCGGTCAAGGCTGGTCGCCAGGCGACGCCTGAAAATATCGGTGCGACTCTCGATCCGGGCTAGCAATCGCTGCAATTGAACGTCAGTCGCAGTATATGCAGGTGTCATTGGATTACGGTTATTGCCGCCCATACCACGCTCATTCCAATTCCAACTAACATTATAGTAAGCAGCCAATGTATTCAGGTCGGTGCGTAAAACCGTCCACTGCGACTCGGCACGAGCCGAAAGCTGGTTACGTGTAACAAATCGGTCAAGAAACCTTCCCCGTGTCAGCACTTCGGTGACTTCGCTGCTAACGTCGCGGCGAGCCTCGAAGCCCGTTCGCAGCGCATCCGTTGCGGTTTCGAAATTAGCAATAAATTCGCTGTACCGGTCTTCGGCATTGGTACCGTTCAATGTGCTTCGATCCAATGACGAATCGACTTCATTTTTGAAAGAGTCGGTATTGGTTTCAATCCGTGTCAGCAGAGTCCTTATCTGCCGGTTGGTCCCGCTCGGTGTGGTAATCTGCGCCTGGATAGACGCGGCAGTAAAAAATGCTAACGACGCAATCGCGATCGTGAACATTTTTGACATTCTGTTTTTCATATAAAATTCTCCTAAAATAATTTCTACCGAGGCAGGCGGGGAAAGTGGGCGTTGCCTCGACAACTATAGCTACCTCTGATAATTGCAATAGCCGTGCCTCGCCTACCTAACTTTGCGTTAGTTACTGGTATTATTCAGTTTAGCGGCTTTCTCTCGTGCCTTGCGATCTAGCGGTGAAAAATCGGATCGTACGGTTTTAATACACGTTACATAGGGAATGTTCGGCACGAAAGAGTTCAGATTCCTGCGGACTTCCTGGATTTATCTTTCAATCGATCCACTTCCCACTTAACCTTACGTTGCCTAAAACGCAAATTGGTTTGTGAGCTGGATCGTAAAGGTTCCAAGCCGGGATTGGATCCGATTATGTGGCATTTGAATTGCAAATAGGCAGCGTGTAGTAAACAAACACATTTAACACAAAGGAGATCAATAAAATGGCTGAAGAAAATGGCACGGGCAATAATTTAATATGGGCTGTAACTTTAATAATTGTAGTAGCGATTATCGGCGGAGCTTTCTATTTCGGAGTCCTCAATCGAGATACCGGATCCAAAAAGTCCGACATCGATATTGAGATCAAGGCACCGACGAGGTAAATGATCGTCCAGCAAAAAAAAGCTCATTCATCGGATTGAATGAGCTTTTTTTGTGAAAAACCGTTCCCATTTGGCAAAAAACGGATCGAGAACAAGAATGTTTCAAAGATTTCTGGTCCCTGCGACGCCGCCTATTAACATACTTGCGGGAGGCGATACGTAGAAAACACAATATCGCCCATTAAGACCGCAATAATGGCATTGCAGAACTGCTGATCAATTCTGCCATAAAACTAAATTCGTTCTTCGAGCTTATGCCGCTTGATCATTCCATATAATCGCGGGCGATAAAGCCCAAGTAAATTCGCCGCAGCCTGCTTGTTGCCGCGCGTTCGCTTTAAAGCAGCGAGAACGACGCCGCTTTCAATCTCGTTAAATACGTCATTCTGCTCCGTCCCATCCACCGGTTCCTGCAAGTTCTGCACGATAAATTTGCCGACCTCCTCGTAAACATCATCCGCAGCGGCGTCCAAATTAATCGTTCTGCCCGAAAAGTTGGCCGGTATAAAATTTTCGTATGCAGGTGAAGCCGTCTGTTCCGCGGTCAATTGATTACTGATCAAATCGTCGATCGAACTGGTCGGGGCTCCACTCACCTCTATGTCCATTTTGTTAATCTTGCCGTTCTTACTAAGCAAAATACCGCGTTCGATCACGTGCTGAAGCTCGCGGACGTTACCACGCCACTTGTAATTCAGCATCTGGTTATATGCCGTCTGTGAAAACTCGGCGTTTTCGCGTTTATATTGGTCGGCATAGATTTGCAGAAAATGTTCGGCCAGCATCGGCACGTCATCCATCCGGTCGCGAAGAGGCGGGATTTTGATCTCGATCGTATTTATCCGGTAGTAAAGGTCTTCGCGCAGGTTTCCGTCCTGGATCGCTTC
>JANMSP010000094.1:0-3960 GCA_031389475.1 Pyrinomonadaceae bacterium | reverse complement strand
AAGAACTATCTCGGCGTTCAGCCAGAAAATCCGCCGCCTGTCTATGCACCTGAAACCGTTGCCGAAACGATCTTGCACTGCGCGGAAAATCCGGTGCGGGACGTATTCGTTGGCGGCGGCGGAAAGGCACTGTCATTGCTCGGAAAATTCGCTCCTCGCGCTACCGACAAGGTCATGGAATCGACAATGATCGACTTGCAGAAAAGCGATAAGCCGGCTAATGGTGCGGAAAAAGAAAGTTTATATAACCCGAACGATAACAGCCTTAGCGAACGCGGCGGCTATGAAGGGCATGTGTCCGAGAGTTCGTTATATACCAAAGCTTCGCTATACCCACTGACAACTGGAGCGGCGGTCGCCATCGGCATTGGAGGTTTAGCATATATGCTAGCGGGCCGCGGCGGCAGAAAGGAAAATTGAGACAGTTGGTAATTGCCAGTCGCGGGCAAAACATAGAAACCGTGAGACATTTTTACTAACAATGACTCTGTATGCGCGACTACAGAACGTTTCACGCCTATCGAATATTCTAAAAAGACTTAAGAGGGAATACGAAAAATGACTAGCGTTAACCAACATCCGCCGATACTTTTGCTGCTTGACGGTTCAACCGCAGGCGATACCAGTTCGATAAAGTTGTGGTTCGAGAACAGCCGTTATTTAACTTGGGAAGCCGCAGATATTTTCGACGCGATCGAGGAGATTTCGGATTTTACCGTACAAAATCGTCCGGATGTAGTTTTGATAGAAACGAGTTCGCGCTATAAAGACACGCATTTTATCCGCACCTTGGTGGAAAGCCTGCCCGGTGATGCTCACATGCCCGTGATCGACTTTCCGGAATTCGGACATTCGGCTGATGGCGATGCAAGCCTGGAAAAAAGTCTTGCGCGGCTTGATAGCCGCCTCGATCAATTGATTCCGTCCCAATCGGCTGTCGCACACTAGATATTTATTCGCATGTGAAATGACCGCAAATCGCCGGACAGTGGATTCGCGAGAAGTCTACACAAATCCCGTTTACCCGCATTCCTTCCCTGATCCGTTTGTATTTAAATACTGCGGTGAATACCTCGCCATATGCACCGGCTTTGACGCGGGCGGCAGAGTATTTCCGGTGCTTCGTTCGCCTGATCTCGTGAATTGGGAAGACGCGGGTGCGGCAATGGAACCGCTGCCGGAATCGCCTCCTTTTTACTGGGCGCCAGAAATTACCTACGACAACGGAAAATTCTATCTTTATTATAGCGTCGGAAACGAAGCGATGATGGAGATCCGCGTCGCAGTATCTGATAGGCCCGATGGCGGCTATATTGATTCCGGTGTCCGCCTGACAAACGAAGAGTTTGCCATCGATCCGCACGTTTTTGTCGATGATGACGGCCGCAAGTATTTGTTTTACGCTGCCGATTTTTTAGAGCATACGCATATCGGAACCGGAACGGTAGTCGATACTTTGACTGATTGGTTTCGCCTGGGCGGCGATCCTGTTCCGGTAACTCGTGCAAAATACGATTGGCAGGTTTACGATCCCGAACGCAAAGAAAAAGGCGGCGTCCGCTGGCACACGGTCGAAGGTCCGGCGGTGATCAAACGAAAAAACCGTTATTTCGAAATGTTCAGCGGCGGCAACTGGCAGAACACGAGTTACGGCGTCAGCTTTGCTTCATCCGACAACCTTATAAATGCTGAAGAGTGGGAGCAGTTTTCAGACGGCGATAAAACGCTGCCGATTCTTCTCACTAATCCGGAACGTGTTATCGGGCCAGGTCACAATTCGATCATCCGCGGCCCGAACAACCGCGAGCTTTACTGTGTTTACCACAGTTGGACAGATCAAGGCCGGGTGATGGCCATTGACCGAATGGATTTTGCCGGAAACAGGATTTTTGTCCATGGTGCAACGTACAGCCCGCAGATCGCTCCCTTTCGCCCTGCCGCAAATAATTTTCGCGGTTGGAAACGATCAGGCGGCTGGTTGGATACCGGCAATGGCATTCAAAGCATGATGGACGCGGAGTGTGAAATTCTTTGTCCTGCGGAATGTGAAAGCTTTTTGTTCGAAGTTAGTTTTCAGTGCGGCGATTTTGTGGACTACGAATGTTGCGCAGGATTCCGGTTATTCGACGGCAACAGAGCGATTCTTGAGTTCTCGCTCAATCCGAACACTAATAACATATTGATCGGTTCGCGGGAAAAGATTCAAACATTTGATCTCCCCGCCGCCTTCAACGCGAGAGCGTTTCACGTTCTCCGAGTCGAGGTTGACGGCACGTATGTAAAAATACAACTTGATGCAGCGGCATTGATACATGAGCTATATATGACTGGTTCGCCCGGTCAATTTTCGTTTTTTACGAAAAACTTGAAAGCGGAATTTGCCGGATTTGCTTTGACGGAAGGATTTGAAGACCTTTTTGCAAGACCCGGCCAATCATTTGAAAGCAGCGGTTGGCGAAAACTGACCGAAACCGGCGAGTGTGCGATTAACGATTTCGCAATGAGGCTTTCAGCTTTGGCAGATCTTTCGGTCGCAACCAAAGGGCGGCCGCTGTCCAATTTGGAATTCGCGGCTAATATTCGTCTCAGCGAATATTCGGGAAATCACTGGGAATTCGGACTGGCTTTTCTGGATGTTGATGATAAAATGATTTTCCGGCTGGTCGTAAAGCCGACTGAAAGCGGCATCGTTATATCTACTAATTCCGGTGCGAAAATTCTTCAGCGTGGGCTGGAATCAATACTCGAATATAATCAATTAAGGCTGATAAAAATGGGCAGCGATTTAACTGCGTACTTGGACGGCAGCATTATAGGAACAAGCGAATTACCCGATATAAATGTTAGCTGCGCAGTCTATTGCGGCAGTTCGACCATCGAGGTCGAAATGGCCAGGGTTACTTCATTGTTCTGAGTTCAAGCTTTAGCTTGTCTTCGGCGTGAGGTATAAGACACGCTGAAGCGTGAACTGAGAACTGATGCATCTTTTCCTTAGCCGGTTTCGTCTCAAGGTTAGCTACACTCTTCCCAATTGAAAAATCAGCCCTCACGAAATTTACATCTACCGCAATTTTACGGATGAAAAATCGGTTAACAGGCCTTCCCGAAGATTTCCTTTGGGCAGCCGGCATAGAAAATACTTTTGTTCCGCAAACGCGAAACGGCCATCGGCCGCTCGACGAGTATGAGTTGATAGGGCATTACGAACATTGGCGGCAAGACCTCGATCTCGCCGCCTCGCTCGGCCTGAAGGCTCTTCGATGGGGCGTGCCGTGGTACAAGGCCGAGCCGCAATCAGGCAAGTTCGATTGGAGTTGGACGGATGAAGTGATCTCGTATCTTGTCGAAGAGCTCAAAATTCTTCCCGTCATCGATCTGATGCATTACGGCTGCCCTTTTTGGCTGAAACGCGAATTCGCCAACAAGGATTACCCCAAATATGTCGCCCGTTACGCCGCCGCGTTTGCCGAGCGCTACAAACATCTAATCAGCTGGTACACGCCGCTAAATGAGCCGATCATTAATTCCCTAATGTGCGGAATGCGAGGCCTCTGGCCCCCGTATTTGAAGGGCGATGCAGGGTATATCAAAATAATGCTCCAGCTTGCGGCGGGAATTATCGAAACGGTCAAGGTCATCAAGCAGATCGATCCGAATTCGGTAATGGTTCACGTCGAAGCGACCGGATTAACGCGAACGGTTCGTCAAGATCTGGCGGCACTCGCCCGCGAGGAACAGCTTCGCGGCTGTCTTTGCTACGATCTCATTTCCGGCCGTCTCAATCATGACCACGCTTTATTCTCTTGGCTCGTCCGCAACGGAGCACCGCCCGACTGCCTCGATGAATTGCTGAACGACCCGATAAAACTCGACGTCCTGGGCCTTAATTTTTATCCGCAGTGGTCGACAAAGCTGCTGTATATCGATAAAAAAGGCAAGCTGGCGTTTAGTGAAACGGAA
>JANMSP010000058.1:0-5493 GCA_031389475.1 Pyrinomonadaceae bacterium | reverse complement strand
CCCGGTACTGATATGCTCCGCCAATTTAACCTTGACTGAACACTAGATCATTTGTCTTTGTTTCTTGTGTTTCGTGGACCAGATCATTAGAACCTTTATCCACGAAATAAAAGAATAAAGGAAAATCGTAAGTATAACTGTGTTAATCCCTACCTTATTGACCAAAGAATGAATTCCTTGAATGCGGCATTACTGGTTAATTTACTCGGCTTTACGGTCGGCATTGCCCTATACGCGATGTTGGCCGCGATGGTCATCCGGCATCGCAAAGCCCGCGGGTTTGGCGGTGTCGATTTCCTGCTTTTAACCACGGCCTTTTTAGGATTGATATGGAATCTTGGCGAGCTTTTTGTTTTTGTTCAAAAAGATTTCGGTTTAGCCCAGGGCATTCCTTTACTTGTCGCCGCATCGTATTCCGCGTTGGGGTTTTTGCCGTCGGTCGTCGTTCATTCCGCTCAGGATGACGAGACGAAAATAAATTGGCTGACCTTTGCGGCATACGGCCTCAGCGTTTTTGCCTCCGTGCTTCATTTTCACTCGGCTATCGCAAATCAAGCGGCTCCATCGGATCTGGCTTTGCGGACGCTTACTTTCGGCTCGGTTACACTCGCGGCCGGGCTGCTGTTCTTCAGCTTTCGCCAGACGCTTGAGAAAAAGGCGATCTGGGCAACTTCGCTTTTAATATTTGCTGTATCCGCACTGCATTTGAGTAGCGACAGCGCGGAGAATTCGTGGATTGTAGAGCTTGCGGCCCATCAATCATCCTTGCCGCTGGCGCTCGTCATTCTTTATCAAAATTACCGGTTCGCTTTTGCCGATCTTTTTTTGAAACGGGCAATTTCATTGATTCTGCTGACATTGGTCGCTTTCGGATTGTATGTGGCTATCGCCGCTCCGCTTTTGCGTTATCACGAGACGCACGACCGGAACGATGTGCAGGCGGTAAGCTTAATATTGACGCTGTGGATCGCGACGGCCCTAATTTATCCATCGATACATAAGCTGGCTGTCTGGCTTGTCGACAAAGTGCTCTTGCAGCGCGCGGATTACGAAAAATTAGGGCGTGAACTCGCTCGGAAAATCGAGACGATAGACTCCGTAGATGAAGTTTTAACGATGATTGCCGGAAAGCTGGGAACGGTCCTGACGGCGAACAAATTCGCCTGGGTAGAATGCCCGGACCGGGAAGCCGAATTCAAGTCCGAGCTGGTAGATTTTTCACCGGACAGAGCCCGAATATTTATTCCCGCCGCGGAAGCTCCGTTTTATCGAATCGAACTCGGTGATTTTTACGGGGGGCGGCGGCTGCTGTCGGACGAAACAGGGATGCTCGAAGCCGTTTCGCTCGATACCGCGCGAAGGATCGACGCTTTGCGCGTTTCGCACGAGCGGTGCGAACAGGAATTTCGCGAGCAGGAGTTTTCGAAGCTGGCGACCGAGGCTCAGCTAACCGCCCTTCGCTCGCAGATAAATCCGCACTTTCTTTTTAACGCACTCACGACCATCGGATATTTGATCCAAACATCGCCGGACAAAGCGTTGCAAACGTTACTACAGCTAACGAAACTTTTACGCGGAGTCCTGAACTCCACCGCCGAATTCAGCACTTTGGCCGACGAGATTAAGCTGATCGAAAGCTATCTGGAGATCGAACGCTCGCGGTTTGAAGAAAGATTGCGGGTGATCATCGACATTCCGAATGAATTCGAAAATATGCGAATCCCGTCGCTGATCTTGCAGCCGCTGGTGGAAAACGCTATCAAACACGGCATTTCGGAGAACAAATCCGGCGGCGAGGTACGCATTTCGGCGGAATTGACACAGCGAGACGGCGAGGTTTTTTTGCGGCTGACCGTCTTAGATACAGGCGGCGGACGAACGATCAGGCCTATTGCGAAATCCAGTGGAATCGGGCTGCGAAATGTGCGCGAAAGGCTCAACAGTTATTATGGCGATACAGCCGCGTTCGACATCTCCATCGATCCGCAAAATGGCACGAAGGCAAGTATAGAACTGTCCGTAGAAGAAGTACGGGCAGAAACGCGACGGTAACGGAGCGTGCTACGGTTGGCGGTGCACGCTCCGTTACCGCCCTCGTTTCTGCCCGGAATACAAATATGAGCAAACTTCGAATAATCATTGCCGACGACGAGCGTCCCGCACGTGAATTTCTAAAAGCTATTCTGCGTGATTTCGAGGATGTCAGCGTCATCGGCGAAGCGGAAAACGGCGGCGAAGCGCTTGAAATGATCAAGGAAATAAAGCCCGACCTCGCCTTGCTCGACCTCCAGATGCCGGAGATTTCCGGCCTCGAAGTCGTCAAGCTTTTGCGAAAGCCGCAAATGCCGCTCGTTGCTTTTATCACCGCTTACGATCAGTACGCCGTGCAGGCATTTGAACTAAACGCGGTCGATTATCTGCTAAAACCGGTCGAAAAAGCGAGGCTGCGGGCCACACTGAACCGTGCTGCCGAAAGGCTTGAGCAGACCGATTGGCGTGAAAACGAATCGGAAAAATTGAAGAGCGCCGCCCGTGTTTATGACGATTCATCGCGGTCGGAATTCCTGGATCGCATTCCGGTTAAAAAGCGTGACGATATTTTTCTGGTGCCGGTCGAGGAGATCGCTTCAATTGTGGCCGATGGCGAACTGCTTCATATCACGACTTTCGAGAATCAAAAATACACGATCAATTTTCGGCTTAAAGATCTCGAATTGCGATTAGACGGACGTGTCTTCGTTCGTCTATCGCGCGGAGCCATTGTAAATCTTAAAATGATCAACCGCGTATCGCCGATGCCGGGCGGCACATATTTAGTCGTGCTGAAAAACGGGCAGGAGATTGCATCGAGCCGTCTTCAATCGCGAATTCTGCGCGCGGAGTTATTGAAACTCTAGTGGTCGAACGGGTCAGTATCGGGAGCGATAGCGACTGGGTTCTTTTACCTTCCGCGACTAGAACCCCGGTCGCTACCGCTCCCGGTACTGACAAGAGAAAAACCCTAGTCGCTATCGCTCCCGGTAATCACCCGTCGTAGCCGCCCATTGCCTCAGATATCAATTTATCCGCCGTTCCCAACCACCCATTGAAAAGAGATTCAGAGTTATTTTATGTGTATGAGAAAATATGTATTCTTTAGTTTTCACAGAATACATTTCGAGAAATTATGCATAACGTCCGCTATTTTTTGTTCGCAGGTTTTTTTATCATCCTTGCATCATCCTCAGCCTTTGCTCAGAACGGCACTGTTCGCGGCACGGTGAAGAGTTCGGTGAACGACGCTCCTGTTCCGAACGTTTCGGTTCAAATCAGGCCGCTCGGCCGTTCGGTCGAGACGAGCGATCAGGGCGTATACGAGTTCACGGATGTTCCGGCCGGCCGATACACCCTGATTTCGCATATCGACGGATTTTCCGATCAGGCTAAAAGCGTTGTCGTGACAAGCGGCGGAGCAGCGGCCGTCGATTTCGAGCTTAGCCTGAACGCGCTTCGCGAAGACGTGACGGTTACGGCAAGCGGCACTGAGGAATCGGTGTACGAATCATTCCAGTCGGTTAATGCCGTCGGCTCGACGCGGATCAAGGAACAGGCGAGTACCTCAATAGGCGAAGTTCTTGAACGCGAGGCCGGTGTCGGCAAACGCTCGTTCGGGCCGGGAACGTCACGGCCGGTAATTCGCGGTTTCGACGGCGATCGTGTATTGGTTTTGCAAGACGGCATTCGCACCGGCTCGGTCGGTTCGCAATCGGGCGACCATGGTGAGCCGATAGACACTTTGAGCCTTGAGAGGCTGGAGATTGTAAAAGGCCCGGCGACTTTGCTTTACGGTTCGAACGCAATCGGCGGCGTCGTCAACGCGGTAACTTCCGACGAGGACGATCCACATGAAGGCGTGCGCGGATATTTCACGGGATTGGGAGCTAGTAACAATCGCCAGGCTGGAACGTCCGGCGGCATCGAATACGGTTACAAGAAATTTGTTTTTAAAGGAAACGGCAACTACCTGCGCGAAGGCGATTATAGTACCCCGCTCGGACGCATTCCCAATTCGGCGGCTCGATCTTTCGGCGGCAGCGGCAGCGTTGGGTACTTCGGTAATAAGGCTTTCGTCGTCGGTTCATTTACCGGCGACCGGCGGCGTTACGGCGTTCCATACGCTCCGCTGTTCGAAGAAGGCGTTCTGCTCACCGATTCAAACGGCGATCCGTGCGAGCCGGCCATAGAGGGCAAAGGCGGCGAGACTTGCCAATACGATATATTCGCGATTCGCAACCGTTTCAGCAATTCGCTGCCGGACTTGCCGGATGAGCAAATCGATCTGAAATTGCGTCGCAATAACTACCGGCTTCGCGGCGGCTTCCGCGACCTCAAAGGTCCAATTACACAAGGAAATTTCTCGATAGATTTTACAGATTACCAGCATCAGGAAATCGAAACAGCCGACGGCATCGACGAAGTGGCGACGACCTTTACGAATGACACTTTTTCTTACCGCTCGCTTTTTCAGCAGGCGAATTACAAAATGCTTTCGGGGCGTTTCGGATTTGAAGGCTACCGCCGCAGCTATCTGACCGAAGGAGCGGAATCTTTAGTGGATGGCAGAGTTCGTCAGAACAATTTCTCTGTCTTCGGGCTTGAAGAACTTGATTTCGACCGTGTGTCGTTCCAGTTCGGCGGCCGTGTCGAAACGAATCGATATAATCCGGTCAATCCGATCTATGCGGACCTCAATTTTACTGGATTTTCAGGTGCGGCGGCGGCACGTTTCCGTTTGTGGGAAGGAGCGTCGTTCGTTGCTAATTTTACGAGTTCTTACCGTGCTCCGGCGTTAGAAGAGCTTTACAACGAGGGAGCGCACATCGGCACGGTGACGTTCGAGATCGGCGATCAGAATTTGAACCGTGAACGCTCGAACGGAATCGAGCTTTCGTTGAGACAGCAGTTGAAACGCGTTCGCATCAACGGCAGCTTCTTTTATTACAACATCAACGACTTTATTTTTCTGTCTCCACAAGACTTTAACGATGACGGCCTAATTGACGTCGAGGATAATTTGCCGATCGGTGCCTACACGCAGGAGAACGCACGGTTCGTCGGTGCGGATTTGACGGTGGACGTCGATATAAATAAATATGTCGGAGCGTTTTTTAACGGCGATATCGTCAAAGCGGAACTTCGCGACGGCGGTCTTCCATTGCCTAGAATAACGCCGGCGAAAGCGCGTCTCGGCCTCGATTTTCGATACAAAGGCTTGAGCGTAAGGCCTGAGGCTATCTTTGTCGCCGATAAAAAAGCGGACGATATTTTCTCACTTGAAACGCCGACAGCGGGTTACGGCCTGTTCAATGTAAACGGATCATATACGATATCGAACGACAACACCGCGCACATCTTCTCGGTCAGCAGTTCGAATCTCGACGACCGGTTGTACCGCAATCATTTGTCGTTTATTAAGGACTTGGCACCTGAGCAAGGGCGAAATCTTCGGTTTTC
>JANMSP010000055.1:0-5213 GCA_031389475.1 Pyrinomonadaceae bacterium | reverse complement strand
CTTTGCGGACAAGGATGTCCGCGTTCCGTTACCTACTTCCGCAGAAAGCTATCGATGCTCCAATCGCCTGAGCCTTTCAGCATAAAGGCCAGAGCGATGAAGAAATACAAAAACGCAAGCTCCTGCTTTTGGAAAGGATCTGCCCCGTGAACGCCGACCAACGCAACAAGCATCGTTGCCGCGATCAAAAATGCCGCAACCCGCGTAAATAATCCCAACGCCAGAAGTATCCCGCCTAGAAATTCGGAAAGAGCCGCCGCCCACGCAAAAAATTCGGGAGCCGGAAAACCTAATTTTGCCGTAGCGCCGACAAAGCCTTCGGACGGCGGCAATTTTCCGCTGCCGTGAGCAAGGGCCAACGCAATGCCCGCAAATATTCTCAAAAGAGTAAGCCCGGCGTTAGCCGGAAGTGATAGTCCGTCCTCTCCGTCGAACAGTATTTTTTTCAGCATCCGTTTTTCTCCGATACAGATTTTATTTTGTCGTCAAAGAATGGCACAATTTGACCTTAAAGACAATAGATATTTAGATAAAGCCGTACGCGAACGGGAACATTCAGAGGTTTAAAATGGGCGAATTTGATATAGCGAATTTTGTAAGTCATCTCCTGATCTATATCGTGGTCCTGCTGCTCGCGATATCGGCCCACGAGGCGGGCCACGCGTGGATGTCTTACAAATACGGGGACGATACCGCGTATTTACTCGGCAGAGTTACGCTGAATCCAGTAAAGCATGCCGACCCGATCGGAACTCTGTTAATCCCGATCCTGGGTTTTGTGTTGGGAGCCATCGGGGGCCTGGCCGGTCAAATTCCTTTACTCGGCTGGGGAATTCCGACGCCTGTTAATCCCCGCAAATGGACGAATTACAAGGTCGCGAATGTCATGGTTTCCCTAGCCGGAATTGGGGCAAATCTGATAATCGCCATCGTTAGTTTTGCAATCTTCAAGTCGATGATCGGCCTCGGAGTTTTTGATAACGGTGTAAGCGACACCGGAATTCTCCGCCCGGTCGTGATACTTCTGCAAAATTTGATAATGCTGAATGTTTCGCTGGCAATATTTAATCTGCTGCCGTTTCCGCCGCTCGATGGCAGCAAAGTGCTCGCGACCTTTTTGCCGGAGAGTTTTCAGCCGATATTTCAGGTGCTTGAGCAGTACGGCTTCCTGATTTTACTGTTCTTGATCTATTTTGGCCTGATCGGAGCTATAATTCGCCCGATCTTTCAGCTCGTCAACTATTTGCTGGTCACGCCGTGGTTTTAGTTTATGAAAAAACGCATTTTCAGCGGCGCTCAGCCGACCGGGCAGCTTCACATCGGCAACTATCTCGGCGCATTGAAAAACTGGGTTGCGTTGCAGGATGAATACGAATGCTTTTACTGCATAGTAAACCTGCACGCTATAACGCTGCCGCAGGACGCGAAGGTTTTGCGTCAAAAAACACTCGATCTTGCCCGGATTTATCTCGCCGCGGGAATCGACCCGGACAAATCGACGATCTTTATTCAATCGGACGTTCCCGAACACGCAGAGCTAACGTGGATTCTTTCCTGCATCGCAAGAATGGGCGAGCTTGAGCGAATGACACAGTTCAAGGACAAAGCGCGAAAAACGAAAGATTGGGAATCGATAGCAAATGAAGCCCTAGCTAGCCTCCAGTCTGATTCCGCGGAATCAGAGAAAATTCCCTTGAGTCGCAATCAAGCAGCACGAGCAGGTGTCGGCCTGTTTACTTATCCAATTCTGATGGCGTCAGACATCCTGCTTTATCAAACCGATCTCGTCCCGGTCGGACAGGATCAAAAGCAGCATCTCGAACTAACGCGCGATCTTGCCGAAAGATTCAACCGCGATTTCGGCGAAACATTTACAATTCCCGAGCCATTTATTCCGCCGGTCGGAGCAAACATCCTGTCACTTCAGGATCCGGCAAAGAAGATGTCGAAATCTGATGAAAACCCGAACAGTTCGATATTTCTGCTCGACGATGCGGACACGATCACCAAAAAGATCAAACGCGCGGTAACCGATTCGGGCACCGAAATAAACTTTGACGATTCGCGCCCGGCAATCAATAATCTGCTGACGATCTTTCAACTCCTAACCGGCAAATCCGCCGCCGAATGCGAAACGCATTTTGCAGGCAAGGGCTACGGCCATTTCAAAACCGAACTGGCCGAAACAGTTGTTGAATTCCTCCGGCCTTTCCAGGAAAAAGTAAAAGAATTCGACGATGCCGCACTCGACGCGATCCTCAAACCCGGAGCCGAAAAAGCAAGAAGTATCGCGAGCGAAACTTTGAAGACAGTTTATAAGAATACGGGTATCAACTAGATCCGAACGAAGGTGATGATCTCCGAAAATCTCGGAGATGACATTCATCTCAAAATCGAACGTAGCGTTTTAGTTCAAGCACGATTAAACTATTGCATTGTAGTCTAAATTTCTTAATTTTTGTGTCGCATAGCGACCGAATGAATTTAGCCGTGGGTTTCAACCCACGGCGAATCGCAGAATGATTCTCGTCGCGTCAGCGACGACTGATATCCCCGCCGGATTCAGTTGCCGCTGACGCGGCATAGATTAATATTGGAACTATTTCGTGGGTTGAAACCCACGGCTAAATTCAAGCTATCGCTACGCGATACAGTGTTGAAACTTAGATTACAGAGCACTAGATTCAATCAGCAATGAAAACAAAATTCCTGATTATTCTTGAAAAGGGCGAACGAAATTACCCGGCGTATTCGCCTGACGTTCCCGGCTGCATCGCAACGGGAAAGTCGGTGGAAATTACGTCGAATGAAATGCGTGAAGCCCTCGTATTTCACATCGAAGGCCTTATTGAAAATGGCGACGATTTGCCGACTCCAAAAACCTTGAATTACTACATCGAAAAAATCGACGAGATTTCGAGCGACGACATCCTTGCACACATAGAAATCGAAATGCCGCAGCCCGCGTTCGCCTGATAATTTTATGCGTGACAAAATCACAATTTATGAAAAGCCGACTTGTACGACGTGCCGCAATCTCGCGGTTTTGCTTAAGGAAAACGGCATTGACTACGATAAAGTCAATTATTTCATCGATCCATTGAACGAAGAGCAACTAAAAAGCCTTCTCAAAAAGGCGGGGCTGACTGCATTCGAAGTGCTTCGCAAGAACGAGTCCGTTGTCAAAGAACTTGGAATCACAGCCGATACACCTAATGACGAGATCGTAAAACATATCGTAGAAAATCCAAGCATCTTGCAGCGGCCGATTGTCGAATTCGGTGATCGGGCAGTGCTTGCGAGGCCAGTCGAAAAAGCTTTGGAGTTAATCAAGGCACGTTGACGAATGCAGACGCGTACTGAGTTCACGCTTCAGCGTGCTTCTCCGTTAAGCAAAAGACAAACTTAAGTTTGAACTCAGAACAAATATGAGCTACACAAACGGAAATGGTAACGGAAACGGCCACCGCACAAAACCTAAAAACGTTCTCGGCGGTGAATTGATTAACTGCTGCACTGATCCGATGACCGGTTTTTACCGCGACGGGTATTGCCGCACCGGAGCGGATGACACGGGCCGACACACTGTTTGCATAGTCGCGACGGACGATTTTTTGGCGTTTTCAAAGCAAGTTGGGAACGATCTTTCCACGCCGATACCGCAGTATGCCTTTCCCGGCGTTGTCGAAGGCGATAGGTGGTGCTTGTGCGTGCTTCGCTGGCGAGAAGCTTTGAATGCCGATATGGCTCCGCAGGTGATTTTGGAAGCATGCCACGAATCCGTACTGAAGGTCGTGACGCTCGCCGATCTTCAGAGCCACGCGGCCGAAAAATAACATGCAGACCGTCGAACATCTCCGGCAGCTTTTCGCCTACAACGATTGGGCGAACCGACGCATTATCGTCGCGTTGAAAGCCGATAAATCCGCGAAAGCTCTGCAAATACTCGCGCATTCGCTGATTACCGAGAAGGAATACTACGAAAGGCTCTATGGAAAGGACTCGACCGGTTTCGATTTCTGGCTGCCGATGACAATCGACGAATGCGGCGCTCTCGCCCGCGAAACCGCTGAGGCATTTGAGAAATTACTCCGCAGATTCGACGAAGAAGGCCTCGACATACGCGTCAAATACCGCACAAGTGAAGGTTTCCCGTGCGAGAACGATTTTCGCGAATTGATTACGCATGTTTTAATGCATTCATCGACCCATCGCGGAAACATCGTGCTAAAACTCCGCGAAGAAGGCTTTACACCGCCCAAGATCGATTACATTATCTATTTACGCGAAACGAACTAAGCCCGATTGCAGAAGCCTGCGCGTTAGAAAGGGCGAAATATTCAACTTGCGAAATTCGCCCTTCTGCGCAGGCCTTTGCAAATAATAACTAGACAATGAACGAGCAGCCCGAACAATTTACATTCGATTTTCACAGCGAAACCGCTCATATCGATGCCGGTTTGGGCGACGAATTGAAGCTGACGCTCGGTGAATTTGCCGGGCCGCTGGATCTTTTGCTGTTTTTGATCAAGCAGGAGCAGGCGAACATATTCGACATCCCGATCTCCCGGATCGCAAGCGAATACCTGCGTTATATCCGTCTAATGAAGGAGATGGACATCGCAGTCGCCGCCGATTTTATCGTGATGGCGGCAACTCTGATCGAGATCAAGTCGAAGATGTTGCTTCCCCGCGAAATCACAGCGGAAGACGGCGAAGAACTTGTCGATCCCAGAAAAGAGTTGGTTAACCGTCTGCTCGAATACGAAAAGTTCAAATCGGCGGCGGAAATGCTGTACGAGCGGACGACGATCGAACAGGCCGTCTTCACACGCGGCCAGATCGAATCCGATGAGAACAACGCCGAGATAAATGCGTCCGTTTTCGATATTCTCAGTGTTTTTCAGAAAATCCTTTCGCGGCACAAAGATGAAGTGATGATGGAGATCCACCGCGAGGAAATTTCACTGGCGGATATGCTGAAAACGCTGCGCAAACGCATCTTCGAAGAAATCGAACTCGACCTCGCCGCCTTTTTCGAAGAAATGCATAATAAAAGAGAGTTCGCTACCGCGTTCATGGCGGTGCTCGAGATAGTAAGGACGGAAAGCGTGAAACTGATCCAAAAAGCGACGTTTGGAACTATCATCTTGAAGAAGATATAGGCCGCTCACGCCGGGTCAGTACCGGGGGCGATAGCGACTGGGTTCTTT
>JANMSP010000517.1:0-6348 GCA_031389475.1 Pyrinomonadaceae bacterium | reverse complement strand
AAAGAAAAGCACTTTTCTTTTGATTCATCATTAAATTTCCTTTGTTAATAGAATAGATTCGATTATGAGAGTATAACCTAAACACATCCAAAACGTCGCTATTAGGATTAGAAAATGCCTTGTTTTGTTGTACAAAAAAAGCGAGCCGATATTGCGGCCCGCTTTTTTCGATTATTTTCGATGAAGTCTAATTCACCGGCTTTTCAGTTCTGTGATTTCAGGCGGTAGAAAGCGTCTGGGGTTGATCGGTTTGTCGTTCAGCCGCAGCTCGTAATGAAGATGCGGGCCCGTTGAGCGGCCGGTAGAGCCGACGAGGCCCATTGGCTGGCCGCGGATTATTGTATCTCCAGCTGTTACGCCGATCTTGGATAGATGGCCGTAGCGGGTTTTAAGGCCGTTACCGTGATCGACCTCGATCATTTGGCCGTAGCCGCCTTTCCATCCGGCTTCTGTGACAGTGCCGTTTGCCGGTGCGACGACCATGTCGCCTCGTTCGCCGTCGATGTCCATGCCGCCGTGGAATTCGTAATTGCGTCCGCCGAATGGGTTGCGGCGGAAACCGAATTCGTTATTGATCTTGCCCATGTGCGCCCAAACCATCGGAAGGGAAGCCTGATTCGATGTAGTTTGAATAGACTTTAGTTCCTTCTCGATCTCAAGATTTTCCGAATTGGATTCTTGAGGTAGGAACGGCCCGCCGCTGTTTGGTTCAAAATTATCGGCATCGGAAGGGCGAGAATAATCTATAGAAACAGGTTGTTGTGGAAGATTAGTGGAAAGCTGGCTTAATGCCGGATTGGCTGTCGCCGCTGCGATATCCGTATTAGCTGAAACTGAATAATTAAAAACTCCGTAAATTGCGGCCCCGAATGTCGAGAGTCCGATTATGAGTGCAAAACTTAATAAACCATTCTGCAGAAGCCTCTTTGAAACCTCTACACGTTTAAAAAATATCCTTGATTTTGATGAATGCGATAAAAGAAAAGTATAAAACTTACCGTTATTTTGCATTATGCTGTAAAGCTCCTTTTAATGATTACGTACCGGAAAGCAAGCTTTCCAGCACACGGAATCACGCAAGAATAGCCGCGAGCGACTAACGCGAAACCTGAAACGTTAACGAATAGAAATAAAAAAGCTTTTTCTAGTCATTTTGAGAAAATGGCCGAGGGGTTGGCCAAACGAATTTGCAAGAGGTCAAGTATAAAATGAAGCCACCGGAAAGGCAAGCACTCGTGGCCGACCTAAGCCGATGGTACATTATACAACAAATTAGACGGCGAATGCTACTCTCTATTTCGCCGGGTTTCCTTAAGCCCCTTCAGCACCATTAAACCGATGCCGACAATCAAGGCGACAAAAAGCACGATAATCAATATTTTGATCGCACCAGTTAGAAAAGCGATAAAACCGATGATCGTTTTCAAAAAGACCATGATCAATGCGATCAAGGCCAAAACGCTTCCGACCGCTCCCGCTGCTTTAAGTAAAACCATATAAAAACTCCTCAAGTAAGAGTAACGCCTTTAGGCGTGAAATACTAAACCAAGAATAACGCCTATCGATTTTTCCAACCGCCCGCCTGCGAACGCCGTGAATAATCTGACTGGATATCACTATCTTCCCTCCGATAGTTCGGATCGCTCAACGCGCTCGTAAACGCGGGAGCAGGGCCGTTAACATTGTAATACGGAGTCGTTTCTTCACCCTTCGGCTTGAATATGTATCCTCGCAGAACATAAACGCCGAGACCGATCAGCATCAGCGGCAGCAAGCCGCGAATAAGGCCTCTAACAGGGAATACCGACTGCATTAAAAACGCAAGCCCAAGTACACTTAGAACGATTCCCCACAGCTTGGGGTTGCCCGAAAAGCGCTTTACGAAGATGTCCTCCGCGACATCGGGCGTCAAACCCGAGCGGATCGCCTGCGCCGTCCGCCAAGCGTCAAGTGCGGCAAAAAACCACATTCCGATAAAACCTAAAACGAACAATGCCGTGCCTGTCAGCAGAGCCATCTGGAATAATCCTATGAATACCCCGAAATAAACGAGTGCCTTTACCGTCTGTCCATTGTACGCGGCACCAAGTCCCGGGCATATAAATGAAAGAAAAGTCGCGATAAACGGCGATGTTTGCTTCTTCACGAAAGGGACGTAATTGGATTGATTTCGCTGACGCAGCATATCCACGCCCTGTACGATGCAGTCCTGACAATAGGGAAATCCCTTAATGCGGTGATCGCACGCCGGACACAATGGCTTTCCGCATCCGTTACATTGGACGACCGCCGGGTTTTGAGTGTGATAAGCACAATTCATCGTTTATCTTCCGCCCTGCTGATCGACAAAAGTTGTGCCCGTCACCGGGTCTTGTGATTGCGGCTGTTCGGCGGCTGTTCCGCTCCAGGCATCGGAGCCCTGTTTATAGGTCTGCTCCGCCAACTCATAACTCTTCGAATAAACGCCGGCAAGTGAGCCGTCCACCGAAACCGTCTGGCTGAACATCAAAAACGCGAAAAGCATCATCATTGCCACCGGTGCAAGCTGCGGCACCGAAATCGGGAAGCTGAGTCCGCGAATCCATTCACCGAACCGGGAAGCATGAGAAGCCTTCATCGATTTGGCCTTTACCGTGCCGATCGTTTCACGCAAAATTCTTTGGTGCAGTCCTGCCGGTAACGGCAATGCGTCTAACTTGTAAGTGACGCAGGCGGCCAGCGACCGAACAACAGCACCGGGAAGATCTGTACAGTCATTGCACAAAACGGCGTGCCGTTCCCATCGGTGAAAAACCAGTGCGGGTAGAAATCCGTCGAGATAATCGGTCAAATGTCCTTCAAATTCATCGCATTTCATCGCAGCTTCCGGCATCGTCTTGGCCAGAATACGCGCCTCGAGACTGGTTACGGACATTCGCGGTTCGGCGATCTCGCGGCAAATTGTCAGCGAAGCCTTGACCTCATTTAGCAGCGAATGGCAAAGCGGGCAGCTCAACGCATGAGATGCCACTGCCTTGTGCGTCGTGCTTTCCAGAGCCTTGTCCAGATAATCCGTCAATAACTCTTCGAACCGCGAGCAGTTTATTAAATTTTCATTTTCATACGACATAAAAACCACTGACCCCTTGAAACTGACGAATCTCACGTCAAATATTTGCTTTGCAAGAGTAACGCGTTTACGCGTGAAACGACTTATGCAGCTACAATCTTTACCGGCAACGGCCTTCACGGGGCTTGTGCCAGGCGTTACTCTTACTTTAAACCGTCACTACTCTCATGCGTCTCAGTATCTTCGCCAATTCGATACGGCCCCGGTTGATCCGCGACTTGACCGTTCCTTCCGGTATTCTCAACACTTCGACGATCTCCTGATATGTCATCTCCTCAATATCGCGAAGGATCACGCACGTCTTCAAATCCGACGGCAATTTGTCAATTCCTTCCTGTACCTGAGCGGCGATTTCACGCCGTTCCATTTCCTTATGGGCCGATGTTCCGACCGCCCGCAGGTGATATTGATGGTCATCGACCGTGTCGGCCATCGTATTCTGCGGATTACGCTGACGGTGCCGGTAATCGTCGATTATCAAATTTCTCGCAAGCCGCATTAGCCAATTCGCCAGATCACCTTGTTTGGAATCGTATTGATCGAGCGTCCGGTAAATGCGAATGAAAACTTCCTGCGTCAGGTCTTCGGCGCCCTCCACGCTGGAGGTAAAACGATAGGCGAGATTAAAAATACGCCGCGAAAAAGCCGAAACTATATCTTCCCACGCCGAGCCGTCGCCCGCCCGTGCCCGCCGCACCAGTTCCGCACCGTTAATTTCTGTTGCCGCCTTCAATGCTTCCAAACCGGTTTATCTCCAATAATCAATTGCCTTCCATCAAAAGCAACAAAGCAATAAAGCCCGCTCCGTCAATGCTCTTTTACGTCAGGCCAAAACGAAAAGTTCCAATTAAAAGATATAGACATTGGCGCGGGAACGTCAACTCATCGCCGCTAGTCGATTTAAGATTTGGCGTGAAATAAGGTATCTTCTTTTTTTACCGATTTCATAAAGACTCTTAAAAGCCGAAAGCATTACCTTGCGAAAATACATTAAGTTTATTCTTTTATTCCTGCTCGCCGTTTTCATTATTTGGCTATTCGGGCGAAAACTCGACCTGCAGGAAGTCAGCCAAAGCCTGCGGCAGGCAAATCCGTATTATCTTGCTGCGGCCGTCCTGATTATTTGTTTCGGTTATTTCCTGCGGGCCATTCGCTGGAAGGTTTTGCTCGAACCTATTACGGAATCCAGCCTAAAGGAATTGTTTGCGACGACTACCGTCGGATTCGCCGCTATCTTTTTGATCGGGAGGGCGGGCGAGATCGTCAGGCCGATGTGGCTCCCGATGCGCGATCCGCGCGTACGGCCGAGCGCGGCGATCGTTACGCTTTTTGTCGAGCGGATATTCGATCTGGCGGCTTTGGTTTGTTTTTTTGCCGCTAATTTATTGTGGTTCTCGGCACCCGTAGGCCGCGAAACGGAATTCGGATATATAAAATTGGGCGGCTACCTTATGCTGCTTGGGTTAGTCGTAGGCTTTGCTGTATTGATCGCCTATCAAAGAAATTCCGCAAGAGTAATTGAAAAAGTCAGCGTGCTGACAGAGCGCCGTTTTATTCCGGCCCGGATTCGAAGGATTATCATTAGTATCTTGAAGCAACTTGCGACGGCCCTTGGTATTTTGCGCGATTGGCGGCAGGTTTTCGTCGTTTCGTTCTGGAGCATATCTTTATGGCTTGCCATTGCAGTTCCGACCTGGCTGGTGCTTCTTGCATTCAATCTTCCTCTGACATTTGCCGATTCGCTGTTTATTATGGGCTTTGCGACGGTCAGTTCGGTCGTGCCTACGCCGGGCGGAGCCGCGGGAGCCTTTCACGCGGCGACCGCGGGCGGTTTAATATTTCTGAACGTGCCGCAAAATGATGCGGCCGCGGCTTCTATCGCGATGCACCTGGTTTATTTCGCTCCGGCGATAGTTTTCGGCTTATATTATTTTCTCCACGGTGATATAAGTATTGAGCGGTTTCGAAGTCTGCTAACCGGCGAGCACGCGGTCGAGGAGATAGAATCGGAAGCGCCGGACAATGGACGATTAAAATCAGAAAATGGACAATGAAATCCGCGATTAAACTAACCACTAACCACTGACCACTAATTATGCGCTGCCCATTTTGCGGACACATTGAAGATAAGGTAGTCGATTCGCGCGAGGCGAAGGACGGCGATTCGATACGCCGCCGCCGGGAATGCCTCAGCTGCGGCCGACGCTTCACTTCGTACGAACGCATCGATGAAATCCCTTATATGGCCGTTAAGAAGGACGGCAAGCGTGAGACATTCGAACGCGGCAAGATCCTTTCGGGCCTGCTCAGAGCGAGCGAAAAGCGTCCGATATCGGTCAGCCAGCTTGAATACATCGTTGATGAGGTGGAAAAGACCGTGCAGGATTCCACCGACCGTGAACTTGCCACGACCGAGATCGGCAAGATCATAATGCACAGGCTTAAAGCACTCGATAAGGTCGCTTATGTCCGGTTCGCGTCCGTCTATCTCGAATTCGAAGACGTTTCGGCTTTCATGGCCGAACTAAAAGACCTTGTCCGCTCACGCGACGCTCTTACTCCGCCGAAAAAACCCAAAAAAATAAAGAAAAATTGAGTCTTTGAGTAGGGTATACTAAGTTGCGCTAACCTTTTATACCTAAATAGCCGATGCGCAAATTTTTTTTCTTTCGCGTATTTCGTGGACAAATTCTTAAAACCGTTATCCACGAACCTCACGAAATAAGAAAAAATGAGAAACAGGATGGCCAACAAAAATTCACTCGGCCAATGTCATTAAATCCCAACATATGCAAATAACTCCCGGAGACCAATTCCCAGAGTTCAATATTATGCCGAGAGAAGAAAACCGCACAGATCACCTTGAAGAAATAGAACTCGAATTTTCGTCCGGCAAGTGTACGGTGCGTATCAGCGACATTAGTGTTGGGGGCTGCTATGTGGACAACATCGCTTCCGTTCGGATCGGTGAACCTATTAGCTTTACATTTAATCGTCCCACGACTCGGAATATTCGTTTCACCGGCAAAGTCGCTTACATCCTGGAAGGCTTCGGTTTTGGAGTTCAATTCGGAGATCTTTCAGATAGCGCTCAAGGTTTGATCAAAAAGATCATTGCCGAAAAAACAGGTGCTTAGCCTCCAATTGTTAACTAGTGCTGTGTAACCTAAGTTTTTGCAGTGAATGCGGAAGCCCGCGCGTTAGCAAGGGCGCAGCACTCAAAGTTGACTATACCGCCC
>JANMSP010000560.1:0-7260 GCA_031389475.1 Pyrinomonadaceae bacterium | reverse complement strand
CCGGCCAGCTTCGAAGCCTCGTATCCGTAGGATGCTGCCACCTGCTGCCCCATCCGGCATGGATCCCGACAACCAATGAGCTTTCATCGATTCCATTCTCCCTTAGCTTTTGTCGCAAGGCATTATCGATTTCGGCGGGATAATGGAACTCCATATCGATTCCGGCGCTTATTGCTCCGACAGCTTTCCCGGAACGGAGATGCGATTCGATCGAGTGTTCACCGACATCCCATTCCAAAAGAGCAATGTTGCCGCCGACGCCGGATCGACTGTATGTAAAGATCCGTTTAGCACCGATCCGGCACGCAAAATTGGTAAATTCGGCGCTGGCCTCAAGGCAAAGAATAGAATCGAGATTTAAGGAACGAAAATGATTTGCACTACGCAGTTTTTCGATGCTTAGCCAGCCGGGCAGATGGCGGTGTGTGATCGGATATGCTTCGTCCAAATGAGGATTATAACGCAGCACATCGTACGCGGTATCGGAACAAACTGCTCCTAAATATGCATTCGGAAACGTTTGCCGAATTGCCCTAAGCAGCGGCGTGGCCATTAGCGTATCGCCGATGGCGCCGGCGCGGATAACCAAAATGCGTGGCGATTTTTCTGAGAATTTTTGGGCTGGCATCAGAAGGCGGATCAAGCGGATTCACGGTTTAAAGTATATGGATGTGCCCACGCCGCAATAGGGTAAGGGATGATGATGAACTCTATTTCGGCTCTACCGTGGCTTCATCCATAAGCATGACCGGAATCTCATCGCGAATCGGATAGACCAGTGAACATTCCGAATTTGTGCATTTCAAACCGCTTTGATCTTCCTTCATTTCCACCGTAGACTTGCACTTCGGGCAACGCAGAATATCTAAAAGTTCGGGACTTATCGCCATAATTTTCGAGCTCCAATTTTTCTATTCTATTACCAATGCCAAACATAGTTAAGGGCAGAGAATATATTTCCCTGCCCTTTGTTCTATTTATTTCGTCGATTTTTGATTAAACCGCCGCTTCCTCGGTCTTTGTGCCGCATTCCGGACAGAATTTTGCACCCGGAGCAAGTTCGGCCTGGCAATTAGCGCATTTAGCTTTCTCCTGCGACGAGCCGCATTCCGAACAGAATTTGGCGCCTTCGCGAAGTTCGGCACTGCATTTAACGCACGGAACCTTGGATACTTCCATTTTGCCGCCGCAGTCAGCGCAGAATTTCAGTCCGGCCGCGTTCTGTTTGCCGCAACCCGGACATGGAACCGTCGATGCAGCTTGTCCGCCTCCACCGCCCGGCCCTTGCTGGCCGAAAGCATTCGCCATCTGACCGCCGACCGCAAATCCGGCACCGAGTCCGGCACCTAAACCCGCGCCGCCGCCTTCATTCTGAGCAGCATCACGCAAAGCGTCCGCGGCCTGAAACTGCATATAAGTCTGAGCATCGCCAAGTGCGCCCATCGATGAACGCTTGTCCATTGCCGCTTCCACTTCGGGCGGAAGGCTGATGTTCTCGACGTAAAATTTAGTTACTACAAGGCCGTATGCCGCAAAATCCTCGTTGATCTTTTCGCGTATAGATTCACCGACTTCCTTGTATTGCGCCGCGAGGTCGAGCGCAGGGATCTTCAATTCGCCTAAAGCGTCTGAAAATTCGGTGACGATTGCACGTTTGAGCTGTCCGTCAATATCTTCGGTCTGAAAATGAGCATTCGTTCCGGCGACTTCCTTAATAAATTCGCCCGGATCGGCGACACGCAGGCTGTAGGCACCAAATGCACGTAGCCGGACAATCCCGAAATCCGCGTCGCGAAGCATCACCGGGTTCGACGTTCCCCATTTCATATCGGTGAACTGTTTCGTGTTCACAAAATAAACTTCCGATTTGATCGGCGAATTAAATCCGTATTTCCACGCGCCGAGTTTTGAAAGAATCGGTGTATTGCCGCCTTCAACCGTGTATCGTCCAGGTGTGAACACATCGCCGATCTGGCCTTCAAAAACAAACACGGCCGCCTGCGATTCGCGGACGATTAGCTGGGCGCCGTTCTTGATCTCCTGCCCCGCGACCGGAAACCGGTAAAGCAGCGTGTCCTTCGAATCATCCAGCCATTCGATGACCTCAATAAACTGGTTTAACGCCGCTTCCTTAACTTTGTCGAGAATACTCATTTTTGCAATCTCCTTGTGCAATATCTAACGATTGAATATCTCACAAAGTTCCGAAAAATGGAAGATTGCAGTTGCCAATGAATGGGCTGAACTAACACGGTTTCGGCAGGTTTAGACATTCGGAAGAAGGAAATGGATCATCGTGTTTTATCTGCGAAACATTGTGCCATTCTAGTCAAACTGCTAAACTTCTCGTGATGGAACTGAAAAGCAAGCTAACAATTTTAGCGGATGCCGCAAAATACGATGCGTCGTGCGCATCAAGCGGCTCGACCAGAAAGCGGGCGAAGAATGGTCTAGGCAATACTGAAGGAATGGGCATTTGCCACAGTTATACGCCTGACGGCCGCTGCATTTCGCTCTTAAAACTGCTGCTGACGAATGTCTGCATTTGGGACTGCTCTTATTGCATTAACCGCAAATCATCGGACGTTCAGCGTGCCCGTTTTAAGCCGGATGAAGTTGTCAGGCTGACGATGAACTTCTACAAACGAAACTATATCGAAGGTTTGTTCCTAAGTTCGGGCATTATTCAAAGTGCGGATTACACAATGGAGCAGTTAGTTTTAGTTGCGAAAAAGCTGCGGGAGGAAGAGAATTTTGGCGGTTATATCCATCTCAAAGCGGTTCCCGGAGCGTCTCCGGAATTGTTGAAACAAGCTGGAAAATATGCGGACCGTCTTAGCGCGAATATCGAGATGCCGGTGCAGGAAGACCTTGATCGCCTTGCGCCGGAAAAGACGATCGTTGAGATCGAAAACACAATGTCCGATATCAAACTCGGCATCGACGAATCAAAATCGGACAAGGCTGCACCTGCGTTTGCGCGAGCCGGGCAATCTACACAGCTTGTCGTCGGTGCAAGCGAGAGCTCCGATACGGTCATTCTTTCTAAAGCGGAAAGCCTTTATAATAAATTTCTGTTGCGACGTGTCTATTATTCCGCTTTTTCGCCGGCCGTTCATACGGATCCGGGGTTAAATGTCGCAAAGGCTCCTCTGGTTCGCGAGCATCGTCTTTATGAGGCAGATTGGCTGATTCGGAATTACGGCTTCACGGCAGACGAGATCACAGATGGAACTACAGATAGCAATTTAGATCTAACGAAAGACCCGAAACTTGCCTGGGCGCTCCGCCACCGTGAATTTTTCCCGGTTGATGTGAATACGGCCGATAAAAATCTGCTATTCCGCATTCCAGGTATCGGCACAAAAAATGTTGCCCGCATTTTGAAAATTCGCCGCTATCACCGTATTACATTGATTGATTTGTCACGATTGAAGGTGATTCTTTCGCGGGCGAAATGGTTTATCACAACAGCCGATCACAATCCCGATGTTTTTAGGTTGGACAGGCAAGATCTAGAGTTTCGGTTAAAACCGCCGAGTACGCAGCTTTCTTTGTTCGATAACTTTGCTCCGAAAGCCTCGGTCATTACCGGCGAACTGTAAAATGATTCAGGTTGCAGTCGAAAATTCGTTTGAAAGCTGGCGAAATATCGCCCGCGGTCTATTGACGGTGAAAGCTGAGCCGAAAGAAGTTGTGTGGCTGAACGCTTCACAGCAATCCTTATTTGAATCGAGTATATTGGAACCACAGTCTTCCCGCATCCATTCGATTACGCCGCAATTTATCGAATTGGCGCATGCTGTTGCCTGTCACAATTCCGAAGAGAAATGGCCGCTTCTTTACCGGCTTCTCTTTCGCCTAATTCACGAGAATCGTCATCTTTTGGAAATCGAATCCGATATCGACGTTCGCGACGTCCGGCTGATGGCGAAATCTGTCAGCAAAGATATACATAAATTTCACGCTTTCGTCAGATTTCGCCGCATCGAATGCGATGGACAGGAAGTTTTTTTCGCCTGGCATGAGCCGTACCATTTCACGGTAGAACTCGCGACACCATTTTTTGCACGGCGGTTCGGATCAATGCGATTTTCTATCCTGACGCCGAAAGGCTGCGCTCATTGGGATTTGAAGAAACTTAACTTCAGCCCGGCTGTGGAAAGGCTTTCCGTGCCGGACTTAGATGATACAGAGGATTTCTGGCTCGCGTATTACAAAGCGATCTTTAATCCATTCAGGCTCAAAATAAAAGCAATGAAAAAGGAATTGCCCGTGCGGCATTGGAGGACACTGCCGGAGGCTGTCTTGATTGACAGTCTGATTAGAGATGCAAGAGACCGCTAGTGATTTGTCGGAACCGGGAGCGATAGCGATTGGGTTTGCTTCTTGTCAGTACCGAGAGCGGTAGCGACCGGGGTTCTATTCGCTGACGACCAAAGAACCCGGTCGTTATCGCTCCCGGTTCTGACTCGCTCGTTCGATCAAATAGTAGAACGATATTGCTAAAAAGCCACCTATGACATCAAGTAATACATCCCAAACCGAACCTGTGCGGGAACTGCCGAGGCTTTGATTGAACTCATCGAGTCCAGCAATCGAAACAACAAGTGCGAGAGAAAATATAAACCAATATTTTCTGATGACTACTATCGAGGAAGTAGAAAAAGCCCTCGCGGCGAGGAAGCCGACGACTGCATATTCCGCTAAATGAGCAGATTTACGAATGTAGCCGTGGAATACAGTGAGAGTTTCAGGCGATGCTGAGGGGAAAAAAAAATCGAGAATCGGCCGAACAAAACGCGAGGTTTCGGACATCGACGCCTGTCCGCTCGAAAGAAAAAAGATTACGCCGATCCAAACAAAAAGCGGTGCGTACCGTGTTAAACGTTCGCGCCGCCTTGATATTGAGTTTACTCCAGCCGGCATTAGGCTGCCGCCGCACCTGAAACGACTTCGATGATTTCCTTCGTGATCGCCGCCTGACGGATGCGGTTCATGTTGAGCGTTAGCGTATCGATCAACTCGCCTGCATTTTTCGATGCGGAATCCATCGCCGTCATGCGCGAGCCCTGTTCGGAAGCGACCGATTCGAGCATTGCCCGGTAAACCTGCGTCTGGATTTGCTTCGGCAGCAATTTCCCGAAATTTCCGCCGCCGGCTGTTCGTAGATGTACTCGGCCCGCGAGTCGTCTTCGGATCCTGCTTCGACCGCTGTTCGCGGAATCGGCAATAATTGTTCTATTACCGGTTTCTGCGACAAAACCGTCTTGAATTCGGTAAAGATCAGAAACACTTTATCGATCGATGTATCCTCGGTAAAGGTGCCGATAACCTTCCCCGAAATTTCCACCGCGTCGGAAAGCTTTACCTGTCCGGCACCGGTCAACCCGATATATTCGGATGGAAGCGGCATTTCGCGGCGCCGGAAAAAGTCACGGCCCTTACGTCCAACGGGAACCATTTCAATGGTTTTATCCGCGAATTCTTTGAGAAAAGCCTGTGTAGCCTTAATCACATTCGCATTGAATGCTCCGGCAAGGCCTTTATCCGCCGTGACTAAAATGACCAGATATTTTTCGTCACCGCGTGCGTCCAAAAGCGGATGCGAAAATTCATCGGCCACTTTTGCACTCAATCCGCCTAGAACTTCGGACATTTTTTGGGCAAATGGCCGTGCAGCAGTCACACGGTCCTGTGCCCGTTTCAATTTTGCCGCCGCCACCATTTTCATAGCTTTGGTGATCTGCTGCGTATTTTTTACCGACTTTATCCGCCGGCGCATGTCCAAAAGACTTGCCATAATTACCTATTTTTAACAATTCTTCAACCGTCAATTTAATATCTTCGGCGATCTTTCTCAGAAAAAACGGAGAAATATCACGTCCCTGATGCATCGGTACTGTTGTGAATCCGCCGTTGCTATGTTTGTGCTGTTTATGAGAACCTCTTTGCTGAATCTCAACAAAACCCATGTTTTCGAGAATCCTGACAACTTACCGCGGTTTTAGTACCGGGACGTTTCCCATATCAATTCAAGGCAATTGACTGCGTGCCGACGAATTCAGCTTCAAGCTGCGGCTCGCCGTCCTCGAGAAGCATTCCAATAACTTCACGAAGATTTTCGTTGAGTTCGTCCGAAGTTTCACCCTGCGAATGAGCACCGGGAAACCCGGGAACATAGCCGACGAAAAGTCCCGTCTCAACACATTTTTCAACCACTGCCGTATAGTTATGCATGTCGGTAACCTACGCTGCCGCCGCGCCGGCCGTTTCCCAGCGGGTCGCTTTGAAATCTTCGACCGCTTCCTTCATCGATGCTTTCAGACTGTCGTCGATGGTTTTCTTTTCACGCATCGTCGAAAGCACCGCCGGATGCGAGCTTTCGATGAAGCCTGTCAACTCTTCCTCGAACCGTTTCAAGTCTTCGACTGCGATATCATCGGCCAAACCGTTCGTTACCGTCCAGATGATCAGCACCTGCTTTTCGACTTCCATCGGCTGATATTGGCCCTGTTTCAGGATCTCGGTCAGGCGTTTGCCGCGTTCGAGCTGATCCTGCGTCGATTTATCAAGGTCGGAGCCGAACTGGGCAAAAGCAGCGAGTTCACGGTATTGAGCAAGATCGATACGCAACGTTCCGGCGACCGATTTCATCGCCTTGATCTGTGCTGCTCCGCCGACACGTGAAACCGAGTTTCCGACGTTGATTGCCGGACGTACGCCCGCGTTGAACAGATCCGATTCGAGGAATATCTGTCCGTCGGTGATCGAGATCACGTTCGTCGGAATATAAGCCGAAATATCGCCAGCCTGCGTTTCGATGATCGGCAGACTTGTCAGCGAACCGCCGCCGCGGGCATCCGACATCTTTGCCGCACGTTCGAGCAACCGTGAGTGAAGATAGAAAACGTCGCCCGGATAAGCTTCACGACCGGGCGGACGGCGAAGAAGCAGCGAAATTTCGCGGTATGCGGCTGCCTGCTTTGAAAGATCGTCATAGATCGTCAAAGCGTGGCGGCCATTGTCGCGGAAAAATTCAGCAATTGCGCATCCGGAATAAGGAGCGAGAAACTGCATCGCCGCCGGATCGGATGCAGACGCCGAAACGACCACCGTGTAATCCATCGAACCAGAATCTTCGAGCCGTTTTACGACCTGCGCAACTGTCGAGGCCTTTTGCCCGATGGCGACATAAACGCAGATCACGTCCTTGCCTTTCTGGTTAATGATCGTATCGATAGCAACTGCGGTTTTGCC
>JANMSP010000558.1:0-7516 GCA_031389475.1 Pyrinomonadaceae bacterium | reverse complement strand
GTGCCCGAACGGTTCAGTAATTGAAGGCGCACGTTCTGGCTCGCCGGGTAGGTTTTCGAAAACTTTTTTTGAGCCGCCGCATCGCCGGGCGCAAAGAAAAAAACTACGCTCAACAGGAGAAGAATCGTAGTTTTCCTTTCTAAAAAGAAGCGGGAGTTATTTATCGCTTTAAAGATCATCGCCAGAAACCAACATTTATAATTCCGAAAAATCGCGGAGCAGGTTCATTTTGTCGTTAAGGGCCGAATCCAGCATCTCGCCTGACAGATCATCGTCGGGATTTTGCTGCAAGATCATCGTATATTCATTGACCGTTTGATTGATCTCATTCAAATTGCGGTCGAATGCGTCACGCATCTTGTTGTCCCATTTAGCACGCTGGGTCTGCACGCGTTTGTCCCAATAACTGATCGCGGATTCCTGCTCCTTCAATCGCCGCATTCGGGCTTCGTAGGGCGTATCAGCAAGGCCGACCTTACTCAAGATCTTCTCAAAGGTCGTTTGTGTGGCCGCCGAACGCGACGTGAAATCCTCGCCGGAAGGCTCGAAATAATTCCTGATCCCAACAATCGTTAGCAGCGAGCTTATCAATGCGACGCCGAGAACGGCCGATCCGACCTGCAAAAACGAAAAGCTCCATCCGCTGCGTGGCTGTTCCGCGACGGGCGGTTTAATATCGCCTTCAATCGTGTTGCTGATGCGGCACCAAAGAGCCTGTGAATTCGGGGGAATAATTTCGGACGGCGGTTCGGTTTGGCAGGTGTCGAGAATTACGGCAAAATCTTCACACAGCTTTGCGCATTCCATGCAGAGCGTGAGGTGCGTCCGGACAGACACCGACACAGATTCGTCGATTTCGCCGTCCAGATATACACTAAGATTTTCCTGACAATCTTCGCAATTCATTTTCGTTTCGAACTCACGCCTTAACGCGGCTCTTGCTTAGCACCCAAGTAACCCGTGCATTTACCACTTCACTAATAAAAGCGTTTTCAATTTAAATAGATTAGCCGACGCCTTTGATGGTTGCCTTTTTAGGCTCAAGTTTTTTGTTCTTTTTGTTTTATCAGCAGTCCGCGGAGCTTTAAACGGGCTTTATGCAGCTGAGATTTCGATGTTCCGACGGAAATTCTGAGCAGTCTCGCGACTTCTTCGTGCTCATAGCCTTCGACGTCGTGCAGTATGAATACGTTACGATAACCGTTCGGAAGCTCGGCGATAGCACTTTTCAACGCGATGCGGTCGATGACCTGCATTTTTCGCGGGTTGGCGGTGCCGTGAACGGTCTGCTCGGGCATTTCACCATCTTCGGAAGTTTTTTCGTTCTTCACGCTCCGTCGGCGGAAGTGCATCAGCACTTGATTGACGGTCAGACGGTGGAGCCACGTCGAAAACGCCGAATCACCGCGAAAGCTGCCGATCTTGCGGAAAAGCTGGATAAAAACTTCCTGCGTCAGATCTTCGGCCTCGGTCTGGCTGCTCGTCATACGCAGCGTCAGGCTGTACGTCCGGCGATGATAACGCTGGTAGATCATTTCAAAAGCCGCGATGTTGCCGCCCGCAGCTTTCTGGCAAAGCTCGAAATCGGGCGCAGCCAGATCCAGAACGTCGGGTTCCGTAAACGCGGTTGGCTGGATAAGAGGAAACTCAATGCCGTCCTCGAACCCAAAAGCGATATCCTGTTCGATAGCCGCCGAGGTTGAATCCATAGATACTCCAAGTAGATTGCTGCCGGATTTTAAAAACTCGTCGCGTTCTATGATGTTCGACCTCCGAAAGTTAGTTGCTTGAACCGAAAGATTTTTTGTCGTGGTGAATTTCGTTTCTACCAAAGAATTCTATGACGAAAATTGAAAAAGGTAAAGCAGTTTGTTTCAGTCTTCCCAAGGATTAAAAATCGACACATTCGACTCCTGAAAATTCTTGATGTTTCGCGTCACCAAAATAAAATTGTGTTGCAAAGCCATTGCTTCGATCAGGGAATCAAAGGACGCCCGAGTCAATCCTCTATTTCTAAAATCGGCCGCCATTTTCGCCCAGGTGGTAATCAATTTTTCGTTCACATCAAGAATTCGCCCTTGAAAAGTTGGCAGCAGAACATCCAGCAGCCATGTTTCCAACTGTAGTCGTCGTTTCCCGCCGGCTAATTGATATATGCCTTTCTGAATTTCGCCTGACGTGATCGTACTTATATAAAGAGTTTCTTCCGCCTGATTTTCGAACCACTCAAGTATTTTTTTATTAGGTTTCGCCGAAATCATTTCCGAAATCGCGCATGTGTCGAGAAGATAAGACATGCTTCAATCTCCGAAATCAACGTCCCGGATAGGATCATCCTGCCGGGAGAAATCAAGATCTAGCCCAACCAATGGGCTATTCCTCAAAATTTCGACTAAACTCGGGCGTTTACCTTTGAGTTGTTTCCATTCATTAATGGAAACAACGACGGCAACTTCGGTTTCATGTCGGCGAATTATCTGTGGTTTTCCGCTTTCCGCAAGCCGAATAAGTTCGCTTAAGTTGTTTTTTGCTTCTTTAACAGAATATGGCATCATTTCACCTCAATTAAGCTATATAGCCACTAATTAGCTACTTAGCTATTATAGGCGATTGGAAAATTGAGTGCAAGAAATTTGCACGACATTTAGTTTTTCTTTTTTCTACTTTTTGATATACACTTCAAAAATCTTAAATCGCCCGCACCTTATCCGTAAAATTTATGCTTTTCCTCACGCAGTCGGCCGCTGTTTACGGCATTGACGCTCTTATTGTGGATATCGAAGTCAATTTGCAGCCCGCAAAAGGCGAGACCGATACGACGCCCGCGGTTACTATTGTCGGCCTGCCGGATACGGCGATCCGCGAATCGAAGGAACGGATCCGTGCCGCGATTAACAACAGCAGCTATTTTTTCCCGTTTCATAAGACGACGATCAATCTCGCGCCCGCCGATGTGCGAAAAGAGGGTGCGAGTTTTGACCTGCCGATTGCCCTGGCGATTCTCGGTGCCAACGGCGATTTGGGGAACATCGAAACCCTCGAAAATACGCTGAGCATCGGCGAACTGTCGCTTGACGGCCGTGTGCGGCCGGTTCGCGGCGCGCTTTCCATAGCTTTGACTGCGCGCGATATCGGGATCGTCAACCTCATCGTGCCGGAGGAAAACGCACCGGAAGCCGCCGTAGTGCAGGGAATCAACGTCTATCCTGTGAGGGATTTGCGTGAAGCGGCTTTGCTCGTGCAGGACATCGACGCCGGAAACGGAACACGCATACCGGCGTTAAAACTCGATATTACTGAATTCAAAAACAACGGCCACAATAAATACCGTGTCGATTTCTCTGAGGTGCGCGGTCAGCAAACGGCGAAACGTGCTTTGGAAGTCGCAAGTGCGGGCGGCCACAATATTCTTTTTATCGGTCCGCCGGGATCGGGAAAAACGATGCTGGCGAAACGGCTGCCAACCGTGCTGCCGCCGCTCGAATTCGAAGAGGCGCTTGAAATAACGAAAATTCATTCGGTCGCCGGGCTGACGGGGAAGTCCGGGCTGATAAACGATCGGCCGTTCAAATCGCCGCATCACACCGTCTCGCAGGCCGGGCTGATCGGCGGCGGATCGATACCGCGTCCGGGCGAAGTCAGCTTAGCGCATCTCGGCGTTTTGTTTTTGGATGAACTGCCTGAATTCGACCGCAACGTGCTCGAAGTTTTGCGTCAGCCGATGGAAGATAAGCAGGTAACGATCTCGCGAGCGGCGAGTTCGCTGACATTTCCGGCTAATTTCACGCTTGTCGCTTCTATGAATCCGTGCCCGTGCGGTTATTTCGGCTCGACCCGTGAATGCAAATGCTCTCCGATCCAGATCCAGCGTTATGTGGGGAAAATATCCGGCCCGCTGATGGATAGAATTGACATTCATATCGACGTTCCGGCCGTAAAATTTAAAGAGCTTCGCGGCAAAGGTACAACCAGTAATGCTGAAACTTCGGAAGAGATTCGCGGCCGTGTGATAAAAGCACGCGAGATTCAGTTGAAGCGTTTGAACGGAGACGGCGTTTTCTCAAATTCGGCAATGTCATCGAGCCAGATCCGCAAACACTGCGCACTCGATGCAGAAAGTGAATCACTGCTCGAAAAAGCGATGACCCGCCAAGGCCTTTCTGCCCGTGCCCACGACCGCATATTGAAGGTTTCCCGCACCATCGCCGATCTCGAAGGCAGCGAAAACATCCAGCCAAACCACATTAGCGAGGCAATAAATTACCGTTCGCTAGACCGCAATTACTGGACATAGCCGGAGCACGGACGCCTCCGTCCGAGCGAAGTCTTCAAACGTGTTGCTCTGCCGTAAAGATTGTTTGGAAAGTTGAGGTTTGTTCGCGTCGGGGCGACGCTCATCCGGACGGGGGCGTCTGGGCTCCCGCGGGCGTCGAGTTATCTAGCGACTAGCAAGTTCATCGCCTGAGCGAGTTCTATGCGGGTGATTGCCCTAGTTGGATTGAAGCGGTTGCCGTCAAGACTGATAAATCCGTTCTCCAACGCGGCGGCGACAAAACCTCTTAATTCAACGGGAATTGAGTTCACGTCAGCAACGTTTAACGGCGAAGATATACTAGGAGAAATACCCGCGGCTTTAACCATTGCAACGGCCGCGACAAGTTTGGAAACGGAGTGATTAGGGTAAAAACGGCCGCTGTTTGCAGCATCGTAGAATAGCTTTCCGTTTGGGTTTGATTGAACGCTTTCGACTGAGTTTCTCGTATAAATATCAAGCACATCGGCGTACATTGCGTTTGCCGCGACATATTGCGAAACGAGCCCGGCCCGGACGAACGCTTCGGCCAAATCGGCGCGGGAAACTGAATACGACGGACGGAATTTCCTGCCTTCGGGAAGCATCAAGTTATTTAACAAGCTCATTTCGGCTTGTTTGACGAGCGAAGTCGGAAGGGAACCAAGATCCGACAGATTCGGATATACCACCCGTGTAAGTTCGATCGCTCCGAAAACATTTTGCATCGTTCCGACAACTCCCGAATGCCGCACGGAACTTCGAAGCGTCAGGCTGACCGGATTTCTCAGCACGATCTTTTCGCTGCGTCCCGTTAAGCCGGGCAGGTTCAGATAATTTGATTCACCGACCAAATTGTTGCTTGAATCATATAATTTTAAACCGAAATCATTCCCGCTTAAGTCCCATGAAATGTTGACGCTGGCTTGAATTGTATTGGCGGGAATCGCTATGTTAGTCGCCCCTGCGAGATTTGGGAAGATCGTTTGGACGAAATTCTGAGATGATGAAGTGCTAAACCTTATCGAATTCTTCGACAGCGTCGAGCGGAAAATGCCCATTCTGCGTTGGGGAAATGCGGCTTCGAGCACGGCGGAATGGGTGTTCAGCATTCCGGCACCGGCTTCATGGAAGAAATATTTCGGCATCGGCGTCGCGGTGCGGCTGAGAATGTCTTTTATTTCAGCTGGGCTGAGTTCCGGATTGACCTCGAGCATCAAAGCGATCGCGCCGGCAACTTGCGGCGCTGAAAATGATGTGCCGGTGGCAGTCGTGTAATATGGCATTTCCGAAGTCGAAAGCCGTTGCGAATCGGCTCCCGCGATACCTGAAACACTAGTCGTTGTCACGGTACTGCGAAGGCTCGCGATATTCGTTCCCGGTGCGAGCAATGACGGATGCTGAATGTGGTCACCGAAATTTCCGCGTGAGGAATAGTTTGCCAGTTTTCCCTGCTCGTCCGTAGCACCGACACCGACCACCCACGAAGCCGATGCGTAAGGGTTCATCGTTCCGTTGCCCGCACCGGAATTTCCGGCGGAAAATACGACGTTCACTCCCCGGTCTGTCAGCATTTTCGTCGCAATATTCACAGGATCGTCATAATCGAAAAGCGTTGCCGCCGAGAAACTGCAGTTCACGACGCGGACATTGTAATTTGCGCCTTTCTCCAAAAGATAATCGAAACCCGACAATACATGCGTCAAATTCAGATCGCCCGCACTAAGGCCGAGCAGATTAGCTCCAGAGGCGACGCCGCTGAATTTTCCATTCGATCTCGCACCGCTCGCGGCGATTACGCCGGCAACGAATGTTCCGTGGCCTGCGGTCGGATCGGTGTTCGCCAGATTTTCAACCGGAATCGGATTCGTAAAACCGGCGGGAGCGCTTTGTGCATCGGTCAAGCGAACGTTTTGAACGACCTTATCTACAAGATCGGCGTGGTTTGAGTTGATCCCCGTGTCCAAAACCGCGACAGTTACATTCCGTCCGGTGACGGCAGTCGAATTATTTTCAACCCGCAAATCGTTGTCGCTTCCGACACGCTGAACGCCGGTCCGATTAAAGTAAGGATCGGAATTAAAAGTCAAAGTTCTATTTCCATAAAGCGAACGCACGCTGCGAAGCCGTGATACGGCGATAAGCTGGTGTCGGGTCGCGGTAACAAAAATCATCGGTAATATGCGTAAGCGTGTTCCGCCAATAATACCGATTTGCTGCAATGCCGCGATGTCTGACCCTGTAACGGCATGATGAAATACAACGATAGCGTTAATATTGCTGTCGTCCGTAGCGGTATTTAATTTGATCGCGAGTTCCGGATCGACGCTTTGCAGGCCGGTGTTTTCATCTGCTCCCGTAAGCGTTATACCATCCGCTCCCGTCAATGTGATGCCATCCGCACCCGTAAGAGTAATGCCATCCGCACCGGTCAAAGTGATACCGTCGGCTCCAGTTAGGGTGATTCCGTTTGGATTGATATTGTCGAACACGACACCGTTCGGGCCGAATCCGGTAATGCCGTCCGCTCCGGTCAAGGTGATTCCGTCCGCACCGGTGAGAGTAATACCGTCTGCTCCCGTTAATGTAATGCCGTCCGCTCCAGTGAGAGTAATACCGTTAGTTCCCACACGCGTTCCGCCGTCTGCTCCGGTTAGGGTTATTCCGTCCGCTCCGGTGAGTGTTATGCCATCGGTACCAGTTAGAGTTATTCCGTTCGGCCGCCGCACGACAATTGAATCCGCCGTGTACTGGGTGCCGTCTGCGCCGGTCAAAGTGATGCCGTCAGCACCTGTCAAAGTAATTCCATCCGCGCCGGTCAAAGTTATTCCATCAGCTCCCGTGAGCGTTATTCCGTTTGAGCCTGTATAGGTTGCAGCGTCCGCACCTGTCAGAGTAATTCCGTCTGCACCTGTTAACGTAATGCCGTCCGCGCCCGTCAAAGTGATTCCGTTCGATTTGTAAATTAAAAGCCCGTCCGCACCGGTTAATGCGATTCCCGAAGTGCCGATGTAATTTATGCCATCGGCACCGGTTAGCGTGATACCGCTCGAACGAACGATGCTGAGGCCGGCATGCACCGAATTACCGGCAAACGCTATAAGGAGAAAAAAAGAGATGGCTTTGTACATTAAAATTCTTTTTCGAACTTACTAACGGAGCAGATTCGTTTCGGGACACCTTCCAAGGCGGCTGCGTTCCAGAATCGAACGAAAATTAGGGGGG
>JANMSP010000549.1:0-3816 GCA_031389475.1 Pyrinomonadaceae bacterium | reverse complement strand
CTTTGCGTCCTTCGCGACTCCGCGTGAAACCTCTTACAAATTATTTACGACCCGTCTAATCCCTTCCTTTATCAAATGAACATTAAAATTCAGCAGAATCCCAAGTTTCATATCCGCAAAACGCAGGTATGTCAAAAGAATTTTGCTGTGTACAGGCGACAAAGCCTCGATCGATTTTATTTCAATGATCACCTTATTTTCCACGATGATATCCGCCCGAAAGCCCAGTTCCAGGTTGACGTCTTCATACGTAACCGGAATGCCCCGCTCGATGGAAATACTCAAGCCGCGTTTTCGCAGTTCGTGAGCTAAAGCAGCCTGGTACACCGTCTCCAGCAATCCGGGGCCGAGAGTGTTGTGTACCTTAAACGCACAATCAACGATGATCGTCGCGAGTTCGTTTTCCGTCATAAGATGAATTTATTTGTGGAGCAAAATATAAGACAATATCACGCAAAGCCGCAAAGGAACGCAAAGAAGAAAAGAAAAGCTGAGTAAAGACTAAAGAACCTGTTGAGAAAATTGCAGTCCTTTTCTTACTTTGCGTCCCTTTGCGGCTTTGCGTGAAACTTCTTTTGTATTACCTCCGCACTTTCCCAACCGGTAAAATCTGCCCAGAGGATTGTGTGATACTGTACAAAAGAATGGAATTTATTAAAGAAAGTATTATCAAAGCGTCGCCGGAAAGAGTTTTCGCGTTTCACGAATTAACCGACGCGTTCGAACGGCTGATGCCGCCGTGGGAAAACGCGAAAATTATCCAAAAAGCAGATATTTCCAAAATAGGTTCGCGGGCGATAATCGAGCAAAAGCTATTCGGCATCTTTACTTCTCGCTGGGTTGCCGAACACACCGCATACGATCCGCCGCGAATGTTTGAGGACGTGCAGATTTCCGGCCCTTTTTCCAGTTGGCGGCACCGCCACCTAATTTCTCCGCACGAAGACGGAGCTTTGCTTCGCGATGAAATCGAGTACACGCCGCCGGTCCCGATTTTTGGAGCACTTGCCGCGCCTTTTGTAATTACACCGAAACTTGAGAAAATGTTTGCGTTCCGCCACGAAGTTACGCGTGAGTGGTGCGAATCTGAAATTTGAAATATAAAATCTGAAATTTAAGAAATGCTTACACACATCGTCTGCTGGAAATATGAACCCGAAACGACTGCCGAACAGCGTGAAGAACATATCGCAAAACTTCGGACATTGCCGGACGTGATACCGAATATCGAAAGCTTCGAGGTCGGCGCGGATATTTTAAAATTGGAACGCTCATTCGATACCGGTTTGGTCGCGATCTATCCCAACCGAGCGGCTTTGGATTTTTACACCGATCATCCCGAACACCAAAATGTTGTCGCGTTTGGTAAACAGATAGCTGAAAAGGTAATCTCGGTCGATTTTCTGACTTGATAGGATTCGGTTAGCCGCCCGGCTCTTGTCAGTACCACCTGCGTCAGCGGGTGGTCGGTTTGGGTTCTCCGAATGAAGAAGTATCTAAAAAAAATTCTCCTGGTTTTGCTTGTGGTAATTCTGCTGGTGCAGATTCCATTTGTTTACCGCCGCTACCAAACCGGAAAACTTGCACAGAAAATCAGCGAATCTCAAGCAAATAGAATTGTCCGCACCGACCCCAATTTCAACGAATACAAAGGCATTATCCACGCCCACACAAATCTGGGAGGACACAGCACCGGAACATTCGACGAACTAATTGCGGCTGCGAATTCCAACGATCTCGATTTCGTGTTGATGACCGAGCATTACACTGACGCCTTCGATACGTCGGCTTTAACTTTGAATGGTGTCTACGGTAAAACGCTTTTCGTCGGCGGCAATGAAGTAGATACGGCCGATTCCGACCGTTTTTTAATGATTCCCGGAAGTGCAGAAGCGCCGAGTTTTCGAAAAGGAACGACAACGGCATTTCTTGAAAAGGTTCATTCTGAAAACAAGCTGGCTCTTGTCACCTATCCCGAAAAATTCAAATCCTGGGATTCCAATTTCGACGGCATCGAGGTTTTCAGCCTTCACACGAGCGCGAAATCTATAAATCCATTCACCGGATTGTTCGATTTAATATGGTCGTATCCGGCTTATCCTGAAAATACGCTTGCGTCATATTTCAAACGCCCTGACGCTAACCTGCAAAAATTCGACGAAATTGCAGCAAAACGCAGTATCTCGCTTTTCGCCGGAACGGATGCGCATTCGAATATCGGCTTCCATATTTTCGGCGACGACGCTGGCAATAAGCTAATTAATTTCAAAATTGACCCGTATGAAACTATATTCCGTTTAGCCCGCTCTCACGTTCTTATAGAAAAAGACATACCAATCAATCGCGAAAGTTTGATCGCGGCATTGAAAAATGGCCGTTCCTTTATTGGACTCGATGTATTGGGCGATTCCAGCGGCTTCGTTTTCGCGACTGAAACTTCAAAAGGCCGGTATTTTATGGGCGATGAAGTTCCATCGGCCGATGGCGTTAAACTCAAGATAAGCTCGCCGAACGTCGCTCGATATATAGTTTTTCTAAACGGTCAAAGGATGAACGAGACTGCGGACGTGTCCGAGTTGGAAGTGAACATCTATGAATCCGGCACATACCGCGTCGAAGTTTACCTTGATTCGCTCGGCCCGCCGTTCGATAAAATGCCCTGGATAATATCGAATCCGATCTATGTCAGATAGGCAAACGATTTCGCCCCGGCAAACATCATAAGGAAGCATAATTTATCAAGGTAAAGGTTTCCGCATACGACATGAAAAATTTTAAGCGTCTCTTCCTACAGATTTCCGGGTCCGTTCTTTTGCTTTCGGGTGCCGTTTTTGCGCAGCAGGTCCAGCGTCCGCAATTTGACGTTGTGAACTATCAGATGGACGTCCAGCTCAACCCGCAGGAAAATAAGCTGACGGCGACTGTCGATGTTAATTTTATTCCGAAAGAAGACACGCGTTCCGTCGCTTTCGAGTTGAACGGTTCGCTGAAGGTGGACAGCGTCGGCCGGATCGGCGGTTCGTCGTTAGGTGCGAATCCTCCGAATTCGAAAACACCAAAAACGGCCACACCGTCAAGTGTAACGTTTGTTCAGGATCAGGTCGGGGTTTCCGATCTCGGCCCGAATGTAAAGATCGATCTCGGCGATACGGTTACAAAAGGCACGCCGATCACGCTTCGTTTTAAATACAGCGGCATCCTTAATACTCCAAGCGGCGGCCCACTTTTGACCAAACGCCTTGCTTCGGTCGGCGAAAATCAGGGCTATTTAATGTATGCCGCTCGCTGGTTCCCGTTTCATGATTACGCCGCCGATCTGGCGACATCGGACATCAGCATTACGGCTCCCGGCGGCTTGCAGGTTGTTGGCTACAGCGATACGCCAGTAACGAATACGGCTGGCAAATACAGATTCGTACAGTCGAAACCGGCGCTTGTCGGTAATTTTTCTTACGGGAAATTCGTTACTAAGACGATGAACCTCGGCGGTTACGAACTGCAATTTTTCACCAGGCCCGGCAGCGATCAGCAAATTATCGAATACGGCGAAACGCTCGGCAAGGCCCTCGATTTTTATACCAAAAAATTCGGCAACGCTGATTTCGGTAAACGATTGATCATCACGCAGATCGACGACGAAAGCCTCGATTTTTATTCATCGACCGGCATGCTGTTTATTTCGGACAAGCAGTTCGAACAGGGCCGGGATATCACAAACGACCGCCTGCAGCGCGAAGCGGCGTTTCAGTGGTGGGGATTGACCGTTGGATTGAAGTCTTTCGATGATGCGTGGCTCTCGCAGGGACTCGCCGAATA
>JANMSP010000515.1:0-6550 GCA_031389475.1 Pyrinomonadaceae bacterium | reverse complement strand
GCTCCGCCGTTTTCAATCAACGCGAAATCGAACGGTTGGCCGCCTTCGAGCGTGAAATTGCCAACAAGCGGAAACGGCGGCTCGATGCCTTTCAGTTCGACCAGCTTTAAGTTTTCATTAGCGGCATCAGCCGGCCGGGCCATCGAAGACGTGGCAATCGTTTCGTTCCGCCCATCCACAATCCCGGAATTTACAACTGCGTCCTCGATCTTCGCGATCTCAGTCGGTGTGAAATCGCTCGTCGAACTGACGTCGATATCGGCCGTCATCAGTGCACGGGCGTCCGTTCCAACCGCCTGCGTCAGATTCTGTATCAGCGACCGCAACGCGACCACCGACTGAGATCGCGAAGATCGAGGACGCTATCGTAAATTCCGGGATTGTGGATGGGCGGAACGAAACGATCGCTACGTCTTCGATGGCGAGGCCAGCGGATGCCGCGAATGAAAACTTAAAGCTGGTCGAACTGAAAGGCATCGAGCCGCCGTTTCCGCTTGTTGGCAATTTCACGCTCGAAGGCGGCCAACCGTTCGATTTCGCGTTGATTGAAAACGGCGGAGCGGTTGTTGCGAATATTTTGCTCGAAGATCTACAAGTCAATGTCAGCGACAGAATTCGCATCGGCGAAGCGGAATTCACGATTCGCGGCAGTTTCGATCAGGAGCCCGGTGGAACCAGCGGCTTCCGGCTGGGTGCTCGTGTATTTGTAGAAAAAAAAGCGTTTGACGACGCTGGAATAACAAGGAACGCAAGCCGCGTCAGACGCGGAATTCTCTACAGGACAACGGAAAATCCAACCGCACTCGTCCGCCAATTGAGAGAAACGCTGACCGGCTCGACCGTTCGAGTGCAGTCGTACCGCGAAACGCAAGAGCGTCTCGGAGAGCAGTTCACGCGGACGGAAAATTATTTATCGCTGACCGGCTTGCTGATTCTCGTTCTCGGCGGCGTTGGCGTTTGGAATGTGGCGCGTGCCTTTGTCGAACAAAAAAGGAAATCCGTAGCGGTCTTAAAATGCTTGGGCGCGAGCGGCAATAAAATTATTACCGTTTATCTGATGCAGATCCTGACGCTCGGATTCGTCGGCAGCATATTCGGAATCTTGCTTGCCCAACTCGGATTATGGCTGGTCGGCTGGCAGTTCGCCGAGGTTTTGCCGGAGAACATGACGTACATCATCAGTTTTCCCACATCCGGCCAGGGCATTCTTTTAGGCGTTCTGATCTCGCTGCTATTTTCGGCTTTGCCGCTTTTACAGGTGCGCAATATCAAGCCGAAGCTGCTTTTGCGTGATGAAAACAACGTCAGCCTGCGAAAACTCGATCCGGCGAAATGGATATTCGGCGTACTGTCACTGGCAGGCTTGCTCGGCTTGGCGGTTTGGCAGGCCGGTTCGTTTATTGTCGGAGCGTTCTTTCTGGCAGGTTTGGGGCTTACATCGCTGGTTTTGTACGCGGCGGCGATCGTGCTTACCAAACTTCTGAGAAATGTTAAAAACATCGGTAATTTCCCGATTCGACAGGCGGTGAATTCGCTTTACAGGCCTGGAAATCAAACCAGAATTATCCTGCTCGCCGTCGGCCTCGGGGCGTTTGTCGTGCTGGCGGTTCAATCGCTTCAAACGAACCTGGTACGCGAATTCGATTTTAGCCGCAACCAACGTTTGCCGAGTTTATTCTTTATCGATATTCAAAAAAGCCAGATAGACGATCTAGTGAAGATCATCGGCGAAAGGATCGGAGAAAAAGCCGAAGCGACACCGACCGTCCGGGCAAGAATTGCATTCGTAAACGGTCAGCCGTTCGATTTTCAGAATAGTGAGGTTCGCCAGCAGCAGGGCCAGATCGGCCGCGAGTTTGCCGTAACCTACCGCCCAAACCTGGACAACAACGAGAGCGTCATCAACGGCGTCTGGTGGCCGGAAAATGTCGAAGCGGAGATCCCCGAAGTTTCGGTTGAAGAAGATATGGCCGGGAGATTAAAGGTAACGCCCGGCGACTCGATCACGTTCGATATTTCAGGAAGGAAGATCACAACGAGAGTCGCAAATATTCGGAAGCTTGATCTGCGAAATACCCGCACGGCGTTTGTGTTCGTTTTTCGTCCCGGCGTTTTAGAAAAAGCCCCTCAGAGTTACGCCGCTACGGTCCTTAGCCGCGTTCCGGCGACTGAGCGGCAAAGATTACAGAGGGAAATTTTGGAGAAGTTTCCCAATGTGCAGGTCTTTGATGTGGCCGATATCGTGTCGACCGTGCAGAAGCTCGTAAGTAATTTCGTTTTAGCGATCTCTTTCGTCGGTAGTTTTGTGATCCTGAGCGGTATTTTGATTTTGATAGGTTCAGTTGCATTAACGAAATCTCAGCGGATTTACGAGAACGCTATTCTCAAGACTTTGGGCGCGAAACGCTTAACACTGGCGGCGATCCTGATGACCGAATACGGATTGATGGGAATTCTCTCCGGCGTGATCGGAGCGGGCTTTGCGGTACTTCTGTCGTGGGCGGTAAGCAAATATGTTCTGGCGATCGACTGGGCGTTCGACCCGTGGCTGACGGTAACGGGAATCCTGGTGACGGCCGCGCTTGTAATGCTAGTCGGATCGATCGCTAGTTTCGATGTGCTGTTTAGGAAGCCGCTGGCGACGTTGCGATCGCAGTAGTTTCCGATGTCGCTTAGCGACGCTATGAATTTAGCCGTGGGTTTTAACCCACGGAATCGGCAAAAGACATGCATGCGTCGCGCTAGCGACGACTGAATAAGCCGTATAAATTGAATCGTTGAATGTAGCGCTTCAATCGTCGCTGACGCGACGTAAGAATATTTTTATCGGTTCCGTGGGTTGAAACCCACGGCTAAATTCTGTACACCGCTACGCGGTTAAATCGTCCGCTTTTAATTACTTACCCGGCTCGAATGGATGATTTGCCAGGATATTCCGCATATTCACCTGACCCGTTAAGGTTTCTAAATACGCGCCGAAGCGGTGGAGGATCGGGACGAGGTCTTTCTTTTCAACTGTGACAAAAATTTCTTCGCTGAATCGTTCAAGCGTTTCCTTATCCTTAAAGAATAGATAGTTGATCGTGTCGCCGAGGAATTCGGTCAGTTCGTTTTTCAGATCGTCGAGCGGCTGTTTTTCCGGCTGTTTCTCGGCGAGGCGAATGGCCTGCGAAATTCGCCATAACTGCTTTCGCAAGTTTAGTGACTGTTCGAGCTTTATACGGAAATTAGGGAATAGGTCGGAGACAACTACATCTGGCTCGATAAGTCGGGCAAAGCCGGCAAGTATCTGCTGAAAGCTGTCGCTTAAAAGAGCGTACGCCGTTTCGATCCGTGCGAATATCGACGGAATCCCGCGCATGCCGACGAGCCCGATCAATTCTTCGTTGTACACCTTCTTTAGCTCGAGAGATGCCGTGTAAGAGGCTCCGTCCAGCGAATTGAATAGTTCGGCCTCTTCGTCCGGAAAGCGTGCGAGGCGGTTGTTTATATAGCTTATTAGATCCTGTGTCTGCTCATAAACTTTCGAGAATATCAGCAGCGTCGGTTTGAGCGGCTCGTCGTTGCGAAGCATTCGCCCGACGATACTTAGTGCTTTGAGAATTCTCGCAAATCTCGGCAGTATAAGATTGAGGTCCGCGCGGTCGGCGAATGACATCTCTTTGCTTTGTAGTATCTTTTGAAGATCTGCGGGCAAATAATCTTCGCCTAATTTATCGGAGCGTTCAATGAATTGCCGCACCGCGGCCGACGACTTAAGCTTGTTGGCCAGCATATTGCTCCAAACCCGCCACTCTTCGAATTTCAGCGGCTCGGCCCGGATAATTCCGCCGTTAAGCGTGATAATGTCCCTCAATTCAAGCGCGAGGTCATCCGAATCTGCATTCCCGATCAGCGGCGAAATGGCTTCCGGGTCGATCAATGCGCGTTTCAATCGAAAATTTAATTTCGAGCACAGTAAAAGCGCCGAATGAGTGAGGCGAAATTCGCGAGTCCAATCGCGGGTGGCTTCATTGACGCGATTCTTATCCTTAAAGGAATGTTCGTTCGTATGCAGAAAGCTTTCTAATCCCGATAGCCAGACGCCGATTTCAAAAACAAGATCGTCCGTATTGTGCTCGTTAATAACAGGAAAGGCCGTGTTTTCCAAAAGCTCCGCGGACAACATCGATCCGGCCGTAAAAATATTTGTGTATGGTGCGACAATTTCCAATGGGGGTTCCTCACGAGAACTAGAGTTTACCGGCAGGCAGCGGATTGACCGCCATATAGTTTATACACTTTTTTACATGAATTCCGCAATGAAAATTTAGGGATACAGGATAGATCGTGTCAGTACCGAGAGCAATAGCGCCCGGGTTCTTCATAGCTCAAGCCACTAAACCCGTCCCTATCGCTCTCGGTACTGACAGGAAAAGAACGGCACTATCGTAGAATAAGCGACAGAAATGAAACAAAACCCGTTCGACTTACTTATTGCTACAAATAACCAGGGCAAGATCAAAGAGCTCTCTCAGCTTCTCGTCGCTTTGCCGGTGAAATTAAGGAGCCTTTCGGATTTCGATAATATTGTCGAGGTCGAGGAAACCGGTTCAACGTTTACGGATAATGCGATCTTAAAAGCCCGCGGCTACGCGATGCAAGCGGGAATGACTGCCTTGGCGGATGATTCAGGTTTGGAAATTGAAGCTTTGAATAATGCTCCCGGAGTTTTATCCGCCAGGTACGCGGGTGAGAATACCAGTTTCGACGAAAAAATGCGGCTGCTTCTTTCTGAAATGGATAGAGTGGAGGATAATATCCGCACAGCTCGATTCGTCTGCTCGATGGCTGTCTCGAATAATGAAGGCATTATTTTGCATTCGGTGGAAGCAATCTGCGGCGGGAGAATCGCTCCCGAACCGCGCGGAAACGGCGGATTCGGTTATGATCCGTTCTTCATTCCCGAGGGTTTTGACATGACGTTTGGGGAGATGCCTGACGAGATAAAAGGCGAAATTAGCCACCGCGCACGTGCTTCTGCGTTAATAATGCGATTTTTACTGGATTTTATTGCAGTTTGACTTGACCTACGCAGTTTTCGCCTGTAAAATCCGACACTTGGAATCGTTTCTTCAATGAAACTCGGGGCGTAGCACAGCCTGGTAGTGCGCTCGCTTTGGGAGCGAGAGGCCGCAAGTTCGAATCCTGCCGCCCCGACCATTTTTCCACCAGCAATAGGTAAGAGGTTTTTACCTATTGCTGTTGATTAATTCTTGCAGGCATATCAGTAAGTTCAAGAAGTTCTAATATTCACAAATACTTTGGAGGATCAGATTATGGCTCGTATGACACAAACCGAAATCGTCAATTCTTTGGCGGAAGGCTCAGGATTGAAAAAGACAGAAGTTAAAAGCTTTTTTGACGCATTAGCCGTACTGGCAACGGACGAAGTCAAAAAGAACGGCGAATTCACGCTTCCGGGATTCGGCAAACTCGTTAAAGCAACCCGTAAAGCGCGCGAAGGCCGCAACCCCGCGACCGGCAACCCGATCAAAATTCCGGCAAAGACCACCGTGAAGTTCCGTTTGGGTAAGGCGATGAAGGACGCTGTAGCATAAGAATAGCACTATAATGTGGTCTATTTCCGACGGGCCGGAATACCTTGTGGTATGCCGGCCTTTCCTTTTTAAAAATAAGTGGCGATCTCGAAAAAAAATAGTGACAAATGCTTATATTTTTGTTAACATTCTATTACAGAGTTGAGAACGGAATTTGAATACCCACTTGCCCGCGACGCCCAAGTTGATAAATTCAACTAATTATAAGGCCTGAACTATTGGATTACATATAGTTTTTCGGGAAGGGCGGCAGTTTTTCAACCCGGTAAATTTTAATCAAGGGGTAAAATATAGAACAAGGAGAACAAAAAGTGGCAGCAGCTAAACCAATGACATTGCAGGATCGCATCTTGCAAATCGATCACATACAGGCACGCCGTTTTTCGAAGCTGGCGGGCGATTCAGTTGAAATCGCGACAGAGGGCATTATCAGACATCTTCGGGCGTGCGTCCGGATGGAAGTAAACCCAGATGCGTCGGCCGTACGGGAGATCATCGACGACGCATTAAACGGCAGACGAGTTTTTGCCGAAACGTCTAACGACCTTTTAGCCGCTTAAGAAGTATTTATATTTATTTAGCAATACATATCGGCCGCCTTTTATCAGGCGGCCATTTTTTTTGGAACGCCGGCATCTTGCGGGCGTTACCTTGAATTAACCTTATAAAGAGTATAATCCCCGATTATTTCCCCATTATCCCGCTCATGCCACTTGTCAAGATTGGATAAATCCGTACCGCCCGCATTTCGAACTACTACATACGTGAGCTTTGGGTTGGCCGCAGTATCCGTGGAGAAATCCCTTATATAATCACCATATTTCCGAACCTCTTCCGCAATCTCGCCGTAAGTCAAAGGCTTCGACTCGCTGCTCAATCTATCAGTATGTCGTCCCCATCCAAACAGCGCGATCATCGACACGAAGTCTTTTTTCAACAGATAATCCAGG
>JANMSP010000457.1:0-6356 GCA_031389475.1 Pyrinomonadaceae bacterium | reverse complement strand
CAGCAAATTCCCGGCTGGATCGACAATATGCAGAATCATGGTATCCCTAATTGTTTCAATTCCATCACGCGAACACCTTTGCAGCTGCCAGTCGCGACGATCTTTTTCACATGCTCCTGCCATTCCCGCACGTCGTCAACCCGATGCCGTCGAGGACTTATCTAAAAACTATTTTTTAGGAGCTTCGATCCTAATTTTTGCGTCGTACTCATAAGTTCTGGTGTTTCGAACCAATTTAGACGTTCCGACAGTTTCAATTTCTTCCAGAACTTTCAAAATGATACCGTCCAAAGTTATCCAGTAACTAGTTGTATGAATTTCTTCTCGCATTCCATCACCGTAACCGTAATCAGAAGTTTTGATAACCTTCTCATAAATCGTAACCGATTTTTTACCCAACCTTGCCTTTTTTAACCTTTTATAAGAACCGTAAGTTATTATGGCACCTCCACCTGAACCCGATAGCCCCTGATCTTGCTTTTCCGACCAATCGCCATCGTTCAACCGATTGTATCTTCGAGGTCCGATTGTTATCGTTTCACTTTTATTGATCTCCTTGCCTACCTTACTAATCGAAATATAACGACTGCGGTCAGGAGGAATGGTTTCATAGATAGTTTCATAGAGAGCGTCCACTGCTTTCGATTTATCGGAAAATGTTTCCGATAAGTAATTCGAGCGGAAGGATTTACCACTCCGGTGCTGCTCGTCTTTTTTTATGATGTCATTAAAGTCTTTCTTTTCGATCACAGTCCCTTGGCCAAAGATACCTGTGACGCCGAGGAAGAATATCAAAAGAGGAATTAGCCCGATAAATGCGTTTATTTTTTTTGAGGTCTTCATAATGATATTAAAGATACTCTCACTTTTAAATAAGAGCATAAAAATTGATTCGTAATGTCTTAATCTGCTGCTCGATCTCAGTGTGCCGATCGCGAAGTTCGCTTACTTTCTCCGCGGGTGCTTTACCTACAAAATTCGCATTGGAAAGCTGTCCGTGCAATCGCTGCAATTCGATGTCAAGCTTTTCGATCTGCGCACTCAGACGCGCGCGTTCCATGTCAAAATCGATCAAGCCTTCCAAAGGAACGGCGATCTCGGCGTTGGCGGTTACTGCTTTGGCCGAAGCCTTAGGCACGTCCATTTTCCCACTGATCACAAGTTTTTCAGCCTTTGCGAGTTTAAGGATTTGCGGTTCGTTCGCCTTGAAAACTTGCTGAAATGTACGATCTGCGGCGATGTGGACGGTGAATTTGTCGCCGGATTTTATATTCATCTCGGCGCGAATATTTCGCACTTTTGTAATTAGTTCGATGACGGCGTTCATTTCGCTTTCGGCGGCTTCGTCGATCATTGCTTCATTACACTTCGGGAAATCGGCGAGCATGATCGTTTTTTCGGCGGAGCGGTATGCCGCGTTGTGTAGCAGGCTGCTCGTTCCCGGCAGTTTCTGCCAGAGTTCCTCGGTCAGAAACGGCATGAACGGATGCAGCATTCTGATCGCCTGTTCAAGAATAGTGAGAATGCGTGCTCGTGCCACCGGAACGCGGACATCCTTGTCCGCAATCTCGTTTTCGCTTACAAGAATGTCCGCGTTCCCTACGATCTCATCCTTTACGAATTCGATGTACCAATCGCAAAAATCGTCCCAGAAGAAATGGTAGAGAAGCTGAACGGCTTCGTGAAATTGGTAGGTTTTGAGCGCGTGATCGACCGCTTTTGCGGTTTTGTTTAGGCGTGAAATTATCCAGCGGTCCGCTAGTGAAAAAGTCGCAGGTGGTTCACTTAACCCACCCGCTACCGCAGGTGGTACTGACATCCTAGACAAACTTTGCAAGTCTACCTTTGCTCCTTCTGAATTCATCAGGCAAAACCGCGTCGCGTTCCAGATCTTATTGGCGAAATTGCGGTAGCTTTCGACCTTCTCGTCACGCCAGGCGAAGTCAATGCCGGTTGCCGAACCGGCCAGCGTCATTCTTGTCGCGTCGACTCCGAATTTTGCAAAAACTTCGAGCGGGTCGATGCCATTGTTTTTAGTTTTCGACATCCGCTGGCCATTTTTATCCAGAACGGTGCCGTGGATAATAACGTCGTCGAACGGCTTTTCGCCGGTGAATTTCAGACCGGTCATCACCATACGCGAAACCCAAAGGCGAATAATATCGCGGCCGGTGACAAGGACATCGGTCGGGTAAAAGGTTTGAAGGTCGTTGGTTTTGTCGAAACCGGGAGCGATAGCGACCGGGTTCTTTTGCTCATCGTCTAAAAACCCAGTCGCTATCGCTCCCGGTTCTGACCCGCCCCAACCCATAGTCGAAAATGGCCAGAGAGCCGATGAGAACCAAGTGTCGAGAACGTCCTGATCCTGAATCAAATCTCCCGTTCCCGCTTTCGCCGATGCTTCCTCCTTCGAATGTGCGACAAAAATATTTCCGTCTTTGTCGTACCACGCTGGAATTTGGTGTCCCCACCAAAGCTGGCGCGAGATAGTCCAGTCGCGAAGGTTCTCGAGCCACATCGAATAGACCTTTTTATGAGGTACTTCAGGGAAGAATCTGGGCGAATTTTCCTCGCGTAATAATTTCAGAGCCTGGTCACGCATCTCGTCCATCTTGGCGAACCACTGCTCCGACAGAAGCGGCTCGATAACAGTTTTGCAGCGTTCGCAGTGCGGCAGCGTGACATCATAATCCTCGATCTTTTCAAGCAGACCGAGCTTTTCAAATTCCTCTATCACCTTTTCGCGTGCGGCGTAACGATCAAGACCGTTGAATTCCGGTCCGGCCGCTTCGTTCATCGTCGCGTCATCGTTCATCACGACCAGCATTTCCAGGTTGTGCCGCTGCCCGATCTCCCAATCGTTCGGATCGTGCGCCGGGGTGATCTTGACGGCTCCGGTACCGAATTCCGATTCGACATAATCATCGACAATGATTGGAATCTCGCGACTCGTCAAAGGCAACAAGATCGTTTTCCCGATAAGATGCTTATAGCGCTCATCCCCAGGATTTACAGCCACCGCAGTATCACCAAGCATTGTTTCCGGTCGCGTAGTTGCCACCGTCAACTTTTCAGCCGTTCCCTTAACGGGATAAGTAAGATAGTAAAGCTTGCCGTCCTTAGCTTTTTCTTCCTTTACTTCCAGATCTGAAAGTACGGTTTTATCCTTCGGGCACCAGTTCACGATCCGTGTGCCGCGATATATCCAACCTTCTTCATAAAGCCGAACGAAAACTTCGCGGACAGCCGTTGAAAGGCTTTCTTCCATCGTAAAACGTTCGCGGGTCCAATCGACGGATAATCCTTCTTTTCGAATCTGCCTCGTGATCACATCGCCGTATTTATTCTTCCACTCCCAAACCTTTTCGGTAAAAGCTTCGCGGCCGATGTCCTGCGGCGCTTTATGCTCGTCCTTTTTTAACTGCCGTGTCACCATCAGCTGTGTGGAAATTCCCGCGTGATCGACGCCGACCAGGAACAAAGTTTTGTAGCCCTGCATCCTTTTCCAACGCGTCAGCACGTCCATCAGAGTATGCTGTAAAGCATGGCCCATGTGCAGCGTGCCGGTAACATTCGGCGGTGGGATAACAATCGAAAACTTTTCGGCGTCCGGGTTTTCATTAATCTCTGGAGCGAAGCAGCCGCTGGCTTCCCAGCGCGCATAATGATGTTCCTCGGCTTCCTTAGGGTCGTATGCTTTTGCGATTTCCATAAAAATTGACGGTGTCAGGGGAAATTTTAATTCTAAAGCAAAAACGGTTAGTTTTCATCTTGAATGCGAAAACTAACCGTTTGAGTATTGAGGTTTTTTTTCACCACTCGTGGACGAGATAAGTGGCGGCGTCTGCTTTATCCTTAATCCTTTATCCTTTCTCCTTTATCAATATTTCTCCGCAAGCTTCTCGACGACTTTTTGCACTATGATCTCCATCAATTCCGGTGAGATGGTGACAACCTGCTTATTGCTGCCCGCCGCTTCGGTGGCGGCCGGTGTCGCAAATTCGAAAGTTCTCTCTCCGGCCACATCCGGAAGTTCGAGCAGGTCAATGTCTTGAAACGAATGCGACGGCTGCGAAATTTCCAGCGGAAGCGAATCGAAGCTTATGGTTTTAGCAGCGGCTATTTCGCTTATCGACTGCTCCGGCTCATCAAAAACATTCGGCTCCCAGGTTTTTTCACCTTCAGCTTCCGATTCGGCTTCACTCCAAATTTGCTCGGCCGGAGCGTCAAACGGAGAATTGTACTGTGCGGGTGAAGTTTCTTCCACCGCCGTTTCTTCCATCGGTACCGGCTCGAATTCGATTACCGACTCTTCTTTGCCCGCTTCCGGCGGAAACGCGATGCCAAAATCGTCTTCATATTCCGCATCGGGGGTCGTATAGCTGGTTTCGATCATCTCATCGTCGAATGCGTCATCCGAAAAGCCGTGTTCACCGCCCTCACCTTCGCGAATGCCGACATCAGCGAAGCTGTCGCGGTATAGGTTTTCGATATCTGAAGACTCCGGTATCTCCGCCGATACTTCAGTATGAGCCGGTTCAGAAGACGCTAAGAGACCGTTTACCTGAGCAATCAGTTCGCGGATCGATTGGAACGGCTTTGTCACATGAGCACTTGCTCCGACGCGGTTCGCCTCGGCTTCGTCAAACGGCTCGAATGACCCGACAAGCAGGATAACGGGCAAATGCTTGGTCGCTTCATTTTCGCGGATGATCTCACAGAGCCGATAGCCGCTGAGGCCCGGCATATGAACATCGAGCAGGACGATATCCGGGCCGATTTCCGCGATCTTTTCGAGCGCCGCATCGCCGTCTCCGACTGTCGTGACATCGATACCTTCGTCCGCAAATGTAAGATTGACCACCTTCTGAATGGTGATCGAATCGTCTGCTAATAACAGCTTTCGTGGTTCCACGTTCGGTATGCTCCTTATCTGTGTCGGGAGTAAAATTGGGTTCCCTGCAAACTATCACCTCAACGGGATGTTAGTCAAGAAATCACGGCAAGTTTGACGGGGGCGATGTGCCGGCGGCAATCATCTGACGATCATTATTCATCTGGGAATTCGTAAAAGGCTTTGGGAGAAACGCAACAGCCTCGGCCTCGACGTTGATCGACCGAAGTCGCAGGTCCTGCATGTCCGTTATTACTATCGCCGGAATACGCCAAATTACTTACAGCCAAAGGTGGAGACAACTCAGAAAATCGAACGTTGATATTGATTGATTTTAACCGAAAACCGGATTGCTCTCGAAGAATTCCGTTTTCATAATATCAGATTCGAGGCGTTCACCGCGATATTTTTGAGAGTTCTACCGCAAGGGCAATTGCGGCTTTCATACTGGATTCGTCGGCTATGCCTTTGCCCGCAATATCGAACGCCGTGCCGTGATCGACCGAGGTTCGGATAAGCGGCAAGCCGAGCGTAACATTTACCGACGAGCCGAACGAAAGCGATTTAACCGCAATCGTCGCCTGATCGTGATAACAGGCAATGACCGCGTCGAACTCGCCTTTGAAGCCGCGAAGGAATATCGTGTCGGGTGAAAAAGGGCCGGAAACATCAACGCCGTGCACGTCGCGGCATTCGGCGATCGCAGGCGAAATTTCGTCCGCCTCTTCGGAGCCGAACATTCCGCTTTCCGATGCATGCGGATTAAGCCCGGCAACCGCAATTCGTGCTTCGTGTCCTAATAATCTTGTGATTTGCTGCTGAGAAAATAGAATCAGCTCAACAAGTGCGTCCTTCCTGACCATCTCTATTGCCTGCCTAAGCGAAACGTGTGTGGAAAGCAGCACGACCCGCAATTTCTCCGCAAAAAAACTCATCGCAAATTGTTTTGTAGAGGTCAGTTCGGCAAGAAATTCCGTATGTCCGGGAAAATTGTATCCGCCAAGTCCGATGGCTTTTTTGCTGATCGGAGCGGTCGCGATAGCATCGATCTTCTTTTTACGCCAAAGCTCTACCGCCGCTTCGATGTTTTCGGCGGACGCCCTACCTGTAATCTCGTTGTCTTCGCCGATAATTACGCTTCCTCGAAGATTATCTAGGTCGAAAACTTCTACTTGTAGTGAATTTTTTTCTTTATCAGTAAAATCGGTTAAATGGAACTCAAGGCCAAGTTCTGACGAAACTTTTCGGAGGAAAGCGATGTCGCCGATTAATACCGGACGGAATGTTTTTAGAAGATTGGGATCGGAAAGTGCTTTTAGGGTTATCTCAGGCCCGATACCTGCCGCATCGCCCATCGTAATACCAATGATTGGAAGGTCTAAGGTCGGCATTTATTTAGCGTTCTGAGTTCAAGCTTTAGCTTGTCTTTGTTGATAGGCTGAAGACAAGCTAAAGCTTGAAC
>JANMSP010000431.1:0-10394 GCA_031389475.1 Pyrinomonadaceae bacterium | reverse complement strand
CGACGGTTACGGAGCGTGCGCCGAAAGGCTGGAGTCATGATGGCTCCGTACGACCTATCGATCGGGAGGGCACGCTCCGTAACCGTCGCGTTTCTGCCCGTTGAGCAATCCATTTTTCATGAAAGCAATTCTTCTCGACATCGAAGGCACGACCACGCCGATCGATTTTGTTCACAAGATCCTATTTCCCTTCGCGCGAAACAGGATGCGTGATTTTGTGCGTTCGCATGGATTGGAAATTCAGCCCGAGATCGCACAGCTTCGCGGCGAACACGCTGAAGATTATAATAAAGGCGCTTACCGTGAAATCTTTGACGAAAGCCATGACGATTCGGTGAGCGCTTACCTGCAATTTTTGATCGACATCGACCGCAAATCGACGCCGCTCAAATCCATTCAAGGCAAAATCTGGCAGGAAGGTTATGAATCCGGCGAGCTTGTTTCACAGGTTTTCGAGGATGTTCCTGAGGCTTTAAAAAAATGGCGAAACGACGGTAAAAGGATTGCGATCTATTCGTCGGGGAGCATTTTGGCGCAAAAGCTAATCTTCAAATACTCGAATCACGGCGATCTTACACCGTTTATCGACTCGTATTTCGATACAAATATCGGGCATAAACGCGAAGCTGAAAGCTATCGAAAGATTGCGGGTGAATTGGCGGAGCTACCCGATAGTATATTTTTTATTTCCGATATTATAGAAGAACTCGACGCGGCACGCGGCACGGGTTTTAGAACTGCACTTGCTGTGAGAAAAGGAAACCCGGAGATCACAATAACAAGCCACGATCTAATCAAAAACTTTGACGAATTGATTGGCAAGCATGCCCACTTGCCCGCCTAAGCCTTGCTGGAACGCAGGCACCCTTGCCTGCAATGAGCGTTGCTTCAACGCGAACAAACGTTGAAAATGGATAATGTAACCGCATCGCGGACTCCGCGGGCGGACAGGGTGTCCGCGTTCCGGCCGCGGGCGGGCAGGGTGCCTGCGTTCCTACACTTCAAAATAGAGGTTATAGTGATTCGCGCATCCCGGATTAAATTTACCGGTACACGCCGGGCAGACTGAGCCGCATTCGAAATACTCCGTTATCGAAAGCTGATGCCCGCACGCTCCGCAGAGGACGGCCATAGCATCTCTTTCATCTACCGGCCAAACTCGCGGTTCGTGGTCTGCAAATGCAGCGTGACATTCGAAACACGGAAACCATCGGCGGCAGCATTTGAATTTGATTGCGATGATATCTAATACGGTATGCCAATGTACACAGCGCGTCTCCGGATCGATATCTTGTCCGTGCACTTCTTCGTTGTGAATGATCCGCTTCATATCTATTGACTCTATAAACGGAAATCGGCTGCGTCAAAGCAGGCGGACAGATAGGCTGGCTTCTCACGTTTTGCTACAATATAATCATGAGCAATATAGAAACAGCAACTCTTGCGGCAGGGTGTTTTTGGTGCGTCGAGGCCGTGTTCGACGATCTGAAAGGTGTCGAGGATGTCGTGTCCGGTTACTCCGGCGGACATACCGAAAATCCGACGTATAAGGAAGTCTGTTCGGAAACGACCGGCCATGCGGAAGTGGTGCAAATAAAATTCGATCCGGATGAGCTATCTTTTGGCGATCTGCTGCGTGTATATTTCACCGTCCATGACCCGACCACTTTAAACCGCCAAGGCGGCGACATCGGCACATCTTATCGCTCCGCGGTCTTTTACCATTCGGGTGAGCAAAAGCAGGTTGCCGAAGAGGTAATCGCCGAGATCACAAAAGAAGGAATTTATGACAGCCCGATCGTGACCGAAGTTACCGTATTCGATAAGTTCTATCCGGCCGAGGATTATCATCAGGAATATTTCGCGAACAATCCGAATCAGCCTTATTGCGCCGCCGTTGTAGCTCCCAAGGTCGCCAAATTCAGACAAAAATTTCTCAGCCGCTTAAAATCCTAAAACAAAACGAAGTTTATTAGCTGAATGACCGAAAGACTATCTACCCGGAGGACGCTATCGTCCTTTAGGTAACTTTGCTCGTGACTACAATCGGTTAGTTTAATCTTGACGTTGTTTAAACTGTTTGTTACTATTCCCCTGGCCCCTCGACGACCCCCGTTATCGAAACCCTCCTGCGGTCACTTTTCCAATAATTTAGACCTGGAAGTTTAAACCAGCTAGAAGTGTGTCTTCTTAGAAGACCAATTCTCGCTTACCAATATGAGAGTTTTTACGAAAATCCGCCGAGCGGCAGCACCATTGGCGATTGCAATCGCTATATTATTCGTCACTACGGTTTTCCAACCGGCTTTAACGGCTGATGCTTTTGCGGGCAACATTAGCGGAAGAGTCTTCCAGGATTTCGATGGCGACGGTACATTTGAGACGGCAACGACAATCACAAATGATGGTTTGGGAACCATAAGTGTTGCGGTCGACCGAGGTATTCAGAATGTTGAAGTCCGTGCTTACAGCGCGTCCGGAGTTAACGTAACAACCGGCGGAGTCGCTTTGACCGACGCAAGCGGTAATTACACCTTAGTAACGAATGACGCTGGTTCCGGGCCTTACCGGGTAGAATTTACGGCCCTTCCGACGGGATTTTCGCCGTCGGCCCGGAGCACGGATTCGGCGGATGGCGGATTAGCCGCGAATGCAGGATCAACCGTTCAATTCGTCTCTGCCGCTGCGTCAAATGTTAACCTGGCTGTGAATTACCCAACGGAATACTCGCAAAATAATCCGCAAGTCGTTGCCTCGATGTATGCGGCCGGTGATCAGATCACTGGAGGTTTGGCCGGCACAGGCGTGCTCGTCAGCTTTCCTTACTCAGCGGGAAGTAACGACACCGGAGCAGCGGCAAATGAGGCATTATATGATGCTCCGACCATAAACCCGCTCCAACTATCTGCCAGCGAGATAGGGACAACCTACGGATTGGCATACGCCCGCGGCAGCCGTCTGGTTTATGCAGGCGCTTACTTCAAACGTCACGCCGGTTTCGGCCCGCAGGGAGCCAATGCGATCTACGTGATAAACCGTACCGGCTCAGGTGCCGTGACCAATTTTTTCACCGTGCCCGGAACGTCTGCCAACCTGCACGATACCGCAAATTATCCTCGTGATAACGGTAACATCGGCTGGAATGCTGTCGGTAAATCCTCACTAGGCGGCATGGCAATTTCCGAAGACGAGGCGTCGCTGTTTATTTACAATCTCGCTGACCGCGTATTGTACAAATTAAATACATCCAACGGTGCCGCTGCCGCGTCCCAGGCCGTTTCGCCAAATCTTCCGCTTACGGTCGGCAATTGTCCGGCGGCGGACGTGCGTCCCTTCTCATTAACGGTGTACCGCAATCAGCTTTATGCGGGATTTGTATGCAGTGCGGAATCATCCGCAACAGTCGACACTTTTACGGATAACGGCCCAGCTAACGGACAATACGACCCCGGTGACTATCATATCGAAACAAACGGTACGGCCGGATATCAAGCTGCGACCGAATCTTATTTGGAAACAAACGGCGCGGCCGGACATCAGGCTGGCGAAGCATTCATCGATAGCGATGGCAACGGCGTTTATAATGTGGGCAACGCGCGCAATCTCCGGGCATATGTCTTTACAGTAAATCAGACCACCTTGGCCTACAGTGCCGCGCCGGTTTTTCAAGCTAATCTAAACTACACGCGAGGTTTGGGACAGCGTTCGGCAGGAGCCAGCGTAGCGTGGCGGCCATGGTCGGCTACCTTTCGCAGCGTCAATTCTACCGCCTTCCGAACGGTCTACTCGCAGCCGATTCTGAGCGATATCGCTTTCGACAATGGAAACTTGATCCTGGCAATTCGCGACCGGGTTAGCGACCAAGTGGGTAATGGCTCCCTTTCCAACCCGGCGGACGCAAGCCTGACAAACCTTTATCAGCCTAGACCTGGAGGCGATGTCATCAGAGCATGCGGCACGGTCGGCGCCTGGACACTTGAAACCAACGGCCGATGCGCAGGCAACGGAGCAGCAACCCAAAACTCCGGTGAGGGTCCGGGCAATAGCGAGTTTTATCACGGCGATTCTTTTACCCTGGCAACGACGATGACAGCGCCCGCCACAGCAATTAGTGGAAAAGGCAGCAATCACGACGAAACAAGTTCGGGCGGCGTCGAGCAGTTTCCCGGAGCTCCAAGCGTAATGATCACCAATTTCGATGCTATTCCGAATGTGACGTCGGCCCTGCATGACGGCGGCATCCGCTGGCTAAGCAATACGACCGGCAGTTTTACGAAAGGATACCGGCTCTATGACGGCGATTCAGGTAACATAAATACCTTCGGAAAAGCGGGCGGTGTTGGTGGAAACCTGGTGATTCTTTCCGATCCGGCTCCGATCGAGGTAGGCAACCGTGTCTGGCATGATTTGAATGCGAACGGTGTTCAGGATCCGGGAGAGCCGGTTTTTGCGGGTGTAACCGTACGTCTCTTTAATTCGAGCAACGTTTTAATCGCAACTGCGGTAACCGACGCAAACGGTGAGTACTATTTCATTTCTGGCACAGCCCCTGATGCGAATATAACCAACAATATTGGAATAGTTAATGGCCAGATTCTGAGAAGTACCGCTTATCAGATTCGCCTGGACAATCCCGCGAATTATGCGACGGGCCAACCGCTGTTCGGCCTGAACGCAACACTAGCTAATCAGACATTGCAACTTGGTGACGACGATTCTTCGGATTCGGATGCTCTACGCATCACAAATCCCACCGGATCGTCCGCGGGTATCTTTCCGGTAATCAGTTTCACCACCGGCGGAGCAGGCTCGAATAACCACACTCTCGATATTGGATTACGGGCGCCTTCTTCTCCTACCGCCGCATTTGCGAGCATTGAAGGGCAGGTATTCTCGCCTGATGGAAGAGGAATTCGAAATGTTCGGGTAATGCTTATAACCGGAAACGGAGCTGTCAAAACAGTCCTGACCAGCACGTTCGGGTTTTATCGATTCGACGGGGTCGAGGCAGGGCAAACCGTTTTGGTTAGTGTTTCTGCAAAACGGTATGTTTTCCCCGAGCCAACGCGTTCGTTAAATGTCGGCGACAATCTGACCAACATTGATTTTGCTGCCTCGGATCCTTCTAGACGCAAATAGTTGTTGCTCTATTTTCATAAAAAGCGGCTCTTAGGGGCCGCCTTTTTGGGTTATACTTTACAGTTTTCCGAGCAGCATCAAGACTCCGATAGCGATAAAAGCGGCAGCGACGATCCGGTGAAGCCATTCTGCCGGAACATACTGCGTAAGAATACCGCCGAATAGCACCGCAAGCAGTGTTACGACGATAAGGGCCAGGCTCGCGCCCAAAAAGACCGAAAGCTTCGAATCCGCTTTGGCGGTCATCGTGATAACGGCAAGCTGTGTCTTATCGCCAAGCTCGGCCAAAAATAAAGTTAAAAACGCCGTTCCGAAAATTTTCCAGTCCATGGGGTTAGTTTAACAACTAGCACGCCGATTGATAAATCTTTCCCGGTTTCTAGTGCTGTCCAAAATAGGTGTTACTATATCGAAAATTCGTTTTTCTTAGTAAACCTCCTGTCTTTACTTCGTGTTCTCCGTGTTTAAATTATTCTTAACACAAAGTCCACGAAGCGAGGACACGGAGGACACAAAGACAAGTTTTCTGGAAACCACACAAAATCAAGAAACTACCTGTTTTCTCAATCGATCAAAATTTCGTCCAGCCGCGGAGTAAACAGGAACTTGTCGAATTGCTCCTGTCGCCGAAGTAGGAGCAGACGGATGCGTATTATGGTCGAGCGGTATACGCGGCTAAACCTTGATTCTTCGCGCAGCCGTTCGAAAATCCGTTTTAATGCTTCGGTAATTCCATTGGCAAAAACCTCCGGCGCAACTTGTTCTCGCGTGCTGATCAATCCATCTTTATATTGGAATCCGCCGCTATCGGGATCGATGAAGGGGTGATCGCGGGAAATGATCGCGCATGCATTTTCGAGAGCTTCCGGAAATTGAAAATTTGCTTTTTCGAGAGATTCGTCGATCGTTCTGAGCAATTCGGCCGTGACGTCCAGCAATTCATTCCAATCACCGGACGATGCGTGCGATCTGGAAGTTACGACCGCGGTCCTTGGTGGCATTGTGGGTATTTCCAGTTCCGGTTTAGCTTGGCTAAAGACCATTCCGTTAATAACGACCGGTATCAGAGGCCGAAAGTCGGCGGTTTCCGCCTCAGGGCAATCGGCGAGCAAATTGCCGATGCCTGTTCCCGTCTTCAATGCTCCGGCCGTTATGGTTTCCGCGACGAAGATTTCATCCGAATCTTCCACCGCAATTTCTTCCGCCTGATAAACGTGAATGCGGCCGCACGGTTCCTTCGCGCGGATCAAAATTCTCGCGAGCGTGTCTTCACCGTACGCAATTTTGCCGGTAATGCGGTCGTGTTCGCGGGCGGCAATGAAATTTGCATGCGTAAAGGTGATATCCGCGTCATAATTTGGGAGTTCGATGTGAATGCTGCCCACGAAACCAAGGTCACGCAAAAACGATACGAGCAACTCCGGATTTACTGAAGCAGTAGTCAAATTCTCCTGTATCGGAAACTTTTTCATGTCAGCATTTAATGCGAAACAGCTTAAATTCTTTGATAAACCGGGCTTGTGCAGAGTAAACGGCGAATATCGCTTCATTTCCATTGCATCTTTTTAAAAATTCGTTCAAAATTCGCTAAACATTTCTTTTGCCGGTGTTTCCACAGCATTCTTTCCAAAATTATTTTTCTCGCGGTAGTCGAATAGTCGTAATAATATGATCAAATCACTTTTCCGAAAAAAATCCATTGCCCAGATCCAGGCTGATGCGGCCGCCGGAATGACCGAACACGCTCAGGAAGGCGTTGCAGGCGAAGGCGCCGGCCTGCGCCGGACATTGGGAGTTTTCGATCTGACGATGATGGGCATTGCCGCGATCGTTGGGGCGGGGATTTTTGCGATGATCGGAAAGGCTTCACACAATGGCGGGCCGGCTGTGGCTCTGCTATTTGTTTTTACGGCATTTGCGTGCGGCTTTTCGGCCCTTTGCTACGCCGAGTTCGCGTCACGTATCCCGATTGCTGGATCGGCTTACACCTATGCTTATGCGTCAATGGGTGAATTCATCGCGTGGATAATCGGATGGGACCTTATCGTGGAATACGCAATCGGCAACATTGCCGTCGCTATCTCTTGGAGTGACTATTTCACCGGGATGCTGAAGGGCATGCCATGGTTAAAGATCAGTTGGCTCGGTGTAGATTTGTCTAATATACCGCTTCACTTCACGATGGATTTTGTAACGGCAAGACGCGGATTCGCCGCCGTTGAAGAGGCCGTTGCAAGCGGAACCACAGTCGATGTCCTGACGCAGTCCTGCGGGGCCAAAGAAGCCGTCGTCAGTTGCAGCCAAATCGATGCTTACACTGCCTGGCTCAATGCGCCTCAGATCGGAGGTATACCTATCGTTGCCGATCTTCCGGCCCTTATGATCGTCTTGGTTATTACCGCCCTGGTCTATATTGGAATTCGGGAGTCTAAATTTGCGTCGAATATCATGACCGTGCTGAAGATCGCGATCATTCTGCTTGTGATATTTTTAGGCCTCAACTATGTAAATCCGGAAAACTGGTCACCATTTGCTCCTAACGGCGTTGAAGGCGTTCTTAAAGGCGTGTCGGCTGTTTTCTTTGCATACATCGGTTTTGATGCTCTCTCCACTACAGCCGAAGAATGTAAAAATCCCAGGCGTGACTTGCCTCGGGCGATGATTCTATCACTGATCATCTGTACGATTTTGTATATAGCCCTTGCACTTGTATTGACTGGAATGGTCAGCTATACGCTTTTGAATGTCGGTGATCCGCTGGCTTTTGTCTTCGGGCCGCAAGGTGCCGATATTCCCTGGGTTGCGGGAATTATATCCGTCAGTGCGGTTATCGCGTTGGCAACGGTTTTCCTCGTATTCCAGATCGGACAGCCGCGGCTTTGGATGGCGATGAGCCGCGACGGGCTTTTGCCGAAGATCTTTTCATCGATACATCCAAAATTCAAAACACCATGGTTCGCAACAATAATTACAGGAATCGTGGTCGCGATTCCGGCGTTATTTATGAATCTTACCGAGGTTACAGACTTGGCCAGCATAGGGACACTGTTCGCTTTTGTAGTCGTCTGCGCCGGAGTTTTGTTCAAGGACAAAGAGTTTAAAGAAAGCGGAACCCGATACGTTCCTTACATCAACTCGCAATTTATTTTGCCGATTATTCTGCTGGCCGTATTCGGAACGGTATATTATTTCAGTCCAACGTTTCTAAGTGACTTTCTGACCCTGACACCGGCCGAGGGCGAAAGTATGCTCGGGGCATTTTCTCATAAGATTCCGCTGATATTTTTTATCATCGTTGCTGTTTTGCTCGTATTTCTCAGCCTCACCAAGAAACTTTCGTTGATACCGATCCTCGGATTGCTGTCGTGCCTGTACTTGATGACCGAACTCGGAATCACGAATTGGCTGCGTTTCGGCTTATGGCTTCTGGCTGGATTGGTGATATATGCTTTGTATGGCTACAGGAACAGTAATCTGAACCGGCAGGAACCGGTTAACGGATGAAGTTAAATTCGCCGAATTTATCGGGCATGTGAAAATTCGGCAGTTCCGTATATGTCGGTGACCATGCAAGATAGCCCCGGCCCGGATCTGTTCCGACACATCGGAACAGATTCCCGAGCCAAATATCCCCGGCTTTCGGTGCTGATCCGAAAGCTTTCCATTCGAATTTTGCGGCAATACGCACCTTCGATCCTTCGATTTTCGCAAACGATTTCATTCCGGATTTGTAGCTCAAATCGGTCACACGTTCGCTTCCCGTGAGATCGATGGCAAGATCGAGCCATTCGCCATTCGGCGCGATCTCGAATTCAAAATATTTTCGCGGCTCGTTCCGGTCGGGTGCAATGAATATCTCGCAAACATCACGGTCCCAAAGGCCGTCCGTTTTCGAGGTTAAATTCGGCAATTCGGACATTACCAAAGGCTCAGCCTGATTCGCATCAAAATAGACATACAATGCCGTGTCCGACCATAAAAGTCTTGCCTTAAATTGGCGGCCCGCCGAAGCTTTTTCGCCAGACCAATATCTGTCAATTAGAATTTCGCCCGCGATGCCCCAACATTCGTTTTCGAGATCATCGATAAAAAAATCGTTCGCCAGATAATTTATTTCGGTTCTAAGCGGCATGGTTTCTACGGCTTTCCCGGCAATAAACTGCCGGATATGAATTTGGTTAAACGGGCGATCTCCGTACGAACCGCTTTGAACAGTCCAGACAGCAAAAGCCTCACCGGAGCGTTCCCGCTGAATGCCGAAGCGATAGCATAAAGCGTGCGGCCGGAAAATTCACGCTCGTTCGAGATCGCGAATATCGGCTCCCACCTGTCAGGAACGAGTTTCGACTTAAAACTGTCCAACCCATCAAAATTATAAAATCTTTGCCCGTGTTTACGCATCCATGCGAGTAATATTCGCAGCCACAGCGGATTATCGAACGGCTCGATCTTCGCCCGTTTCGACAACGGTGCCAAGCCGAGCGTAACGTATTCATAGCCGCCGTCGCCTAAAATGCGCATCGCGACATCCATCATTAGTTCGACAGTGCCGTTTGGTGCAGACGGGCGATGCGGAAACTGCTCGGTAAGCCATCCATTTCTACCCGGAATAGGCGAAAGCAGCAGAAACCCAACCACTTTCTCTTTGTGTTCGGCCACTAGGACACGCCGGTTTTCGAGCCGCCCAAGCGTGTCAGGCTCGACCAGAAAATGCAGCGGCGGAAGGCCTTTTGATGCAAGCCATTCCGATAAACAAGCCTTGAGTTCTTCGTTGTCGTACGCCCGCTCGATAGGCCATTCCGAAATCGTAACACTTTTGTTCTTCGCACGGTTAAGCTGGGATCGCAAGGATTTGTGACCGGCAACAATGCCCGGCCAGAGCGAAGGATTCCAACACGGTTGTGCTCCAAGCAAAATTTTAGAATGATGTTCAGATTCTTTGAGAACCGATTCGAGTCTGGCCTCGGCGCCGAAATAGCAGACGGACTGGTTTAAACTGCGAGCGTCGAGTTCAAATTCAGCGGTTACGGCAGGCAATGATTCTTTACTGCAAACCGGTGCTCCGGCAACAACGCGGACGCGGCCGGAAGTCATATACCCAACTACCGATTCATTATCCGCACCAAACCAATACTCGATACCGGGATTGACGATCTGAAAACAGGTTGAATTCCAGCCATGTTTTAATATGATTTCACGAACACGAGATAAAATAGCACTCCTCCATTCTTCGGCAGAAGCCTGACCGTTAGGGA
>JANMSP010000420.1:0-3409 GCA_031389475.1 Pyrinomonadaceae bacterium | reverse complement strand
GGCCGAAAACCCGAAAAGACATCTTCACCGAAAAATTGATCGCCGCAAAATCAGGAGTCGGCGGTATTCCTCTAAAATTCACGGTCGGCGACGGGGACCTGAATATTTTTGGAATTAAGAAAGCCAACTAAGGCCTCTAATTTGGATTTTGCTTTGCGAAGGTGATAAGTTATTTTTTCTTATCGCCTTTTTTGATGGAACGCGGGCATCTTGCCGGCTACGCGGCGCTTCGACTAAGAAAACCTTGATCTAATAAGCGATTGTCCGGTAAGGACAATCTTACTGACATTTATGACCATAAAATCGGATAACTGGCTGCGCAAAATGGCGGCGGAACATAAAATGATCGACCCGTTCCTGCCGGAGTTGGTTCGCGAAAATGACGGCAACCGAATCATTTCCGCTGGCTGCTCCAGCTACGGCTACGACATGCGCCTCGCCGACGACGGCTTTCGCATTTTCTCGTCCGTTTACGGCGACGAAATAGACCCGAAGCGGTTCGACGAGGAACGCTCCCTGATCGAGCCTCCTCTAAGGACAGCAGAGGACGGTGCGAAATATTATCTGCTTCCGCCGCATCATTATGGATTAGGCGTGACGGTCGAAACGTTCATTATGCCGCGAAATGTTACCGGTATCGCCCTTGGCAAATCGACTTATGCTCGCGCCGGACTGCTTGTGAATACGACGCCGCTCGAAGCCGGTTGGACCGGGCGCCTCGTAGTCGAGATCGGCAATCTCGCCAATCTGCCGCTGCGGGTTTATGTCAACGAAGGCATCGGGCAAATTCTGTTCTTCGAATCCGACGAGGATTGCGGCGTTTCATATTCCGACCGCGGCGGCAAATACCAGGGTCAAACAGGACTGACTTTTGCCAAAGTTTAGGTTCTGAGTTCAAGCTTCAGCTTGTCTTCGGCCTAAGGTAAAAGACAAGCTGAAGCTTGAACTCAGAACAAAGAACAAATGCTCAAGATTGAAAACTACATCGGCGGTGAATTGATTCGATCTTTATCCGGCCAATACCTAGATAATTACGAACCGGCGACGGGCACGATTTATTCGCAAATACCTGATTCGGACGAGACGGACGTCCATCGTTCGGTCGAAGCTGCGAAAGCGGCTTTTCCGGCGTGGTCGCGAACTTCGCCGGAGCAGCGGTTCGAGATTTTGATGGGGCTGGTTGGCTTGATCGAACGCGATCTGGACGCTCTCGCTGAAGCCGAATCGATAGATAACGGCAAACCTCTTTCGCTGGCTAAGGCAATGGACATTCCTAGGGCGGCGAGCAATTTCCGCTTTTATGCGACCGCCGCGATGCATACCGCGAATGAATCTCACGAGACCATTGGGCAGGCGATAAATTATACTCTGAGTCAACCGCTCGGCGTGGTCGGATGTATTTCGCCGTGGAATCTGCCGCTTTATTTGTTTACCTGGAAGATCGCACCGGCAATCGCTTCGGGCAATTGCGTCGTCGCCAAGCCTTCTGAAATTACGCCGATGACGGCTTATCTGCTTTCAAAACTCTGTATCGAGGCCGGCTTGCCTGCTGGTGTTTTGAATATCGTCCACGGCCTCGGCCCGAAAGTCGGAGCGGCAATTGTCGCTCATCCCGAAATCAAAGCTATCTCGTTTACCGGCGGAACAAAAACCGGAGAAGACATCGCCCGCATCGCCGCACCGATGTTTAAAAAACTCTCACTCGAACTCGGCGGCAAAAACCCGAACATCATTTTCGCCGACTGCAACTACGACGAAATGCTCGATACGACGGTGCGTTCGTCATTTTCGAATCAAGGGCAAATTTGTCTTTGCGGTTCGAGGATATTCGTCGAGCGGCCGATATATGATAAATTCAGAGCCGATTTCGTCGCCCGTGCAACGGCGCTAAAGATAGGTGACCCTTTGGATGAATCAACGAATATCGGAGCGGTCGTCTCAAAGCCGCACATGGAAAAAATTCTTTCGTACATCGAATTGGCGAAAGAAGAAGGCGGCACGATCCTCTGCGGCGGTAACCAGGTAAAGCTCGAAGGCCGCTGTTCTGATGGGTATTTCATCAAACCGACCGTGATCGAAGGCCTCTCGCAAAGTTGCCGCACAAACCAGGAAGAAATCTTCGGCCCGGTCGTCTCGATCATGCCGTTCAACACCGAAGAAGAAGTTCTCGGCTACGCAAACAGTGTCCGCTACGGCCTGTCAGCAACCGTCTGGACAGAAAATCTCTCCCGTGCCCACCGCGTCGCCGCCGCCCTTGATTCCGGTATCATCTGGGTAAATTGCTGGCTCCTCCGCGATCTGCGAACGCCATTCGGCGGAATGAAAGACAGCGGAATGGGCCGCGAAGGCGGATTCGAGGCGTTGAAGTTTTTTACTGAAGAGAAGAATGTATGTGTAAAGATCTAATAGTTCGAGGTGATAAATTTATGAAGGAATTGGTTTTCGCGGGAGCATGCCTGATTCTTGGCTCGATATCCATTGGGGCACAGGCTTCCCTAAATGATTCGTCGCCTAAAAACAGAAAACTCTCAGAAAGTATTGCCACGCTCGGTCGAGCTTACACCGACATGATCCGGAGAAACGACGCGGCTTCTATCGCAAGCATCTTGGCGGATGATTATCTTGTCGCCGACGAAGTGGGCAAGGTTTACACCAAACAAGAAGACCTCGCAACTTACATTAACCGCGCGAAATCTGTAAAGATTGATACGGTCGAATACAAAGATCAGAAGGTAAGGATTCTCACCGACGAAGTTGCGATTGACCATGCGACTATTCGGTTTCGAGGAACGCGAAGCGGTAAACCGTTCGACATAACTGAACGATGTACGACAATATGGGCCTTGCGAAAGGGTCGTTGGCTGATAGTGGCCGATCATTTTTCGTACTTGAAACCATAAAGTTAGAAAAAGATTATGAAAATATTGTTTACGTTTTTCTATGCGCTCGTTGTATTCTCGACCCTTCCGGCGCAGCAAAAGCCGCCTACCGAATCTGCGATGGACCGGTTTCTGCGTTACGTGAAGATCGATACGCAGTCTGCGGAAGATCAGCCTGCGCCGCCGAGTACGAAAAAACAGCTTGATCTGGCCCGGATTTTGGAGAAGGAGTTAAAGGATTTGGGTGCGCAGAATGTTCGACTCAGCGAATGGGGTATTGTTTATGCGATGATTCCGGGAAATCTGGCGGACAATTCGAAGGTGCCGACAATTGGGTTTATCGCTCACATGGACACCTCGCCGGCGGTTTCGGGGGCGAACGTCAACGCCATTATTCATAAGAATTACCAGGGCGGCGATATTATTTTGCCGAACGATAAGACGCAGATCATTACGGTCGCACAGAATCCCGGCCTCAAGAATCTGATCGGCGACGATATTATTACGGCGGACGGCACGACTCTGCTCGG
>JANMSP010000417.1:0-2672 GCA_031389475.1 Pyrinomonadaceae bacterium | reverse complement strand
CGATGAGACGGAAAATGCGGAGATGGTTGTCATTACCGAAGAAGACGCGGCGGACGCGGAAACAGCCACGAAAAAGATGACTTACAAGGAATTGCGGCAGGAAATCCTGGCGAAATTTGTTGAACGCAGCACGGAGATCATGGCGAAGAATCAGCAGGAAAACGAATTGGATGCTTCGGACACAAGCAACCCGTAAGGCATTCGCTCCATCTATACTAATTACGCTTTTAATCGAGTGTAACAACCCGGCAAGTTCAGTTTTATCGAACCTGCCGGGCATTTATATGTTCGCAGTGTTTATTTTAAGGAGTATTTTACGCAATGAAAAAATTTATTTTGGCTTTATCGCTTACGCTCTCAACGAGCTTATTCGTGTCCGCGCAGGCCACGGCGGTCGATGATTACAAGAAGGGCGAAGTTTACGTCGGATATTCGAACGGCCAGGTCGATACCGGTATCGACACCGGCGATTCAGTTGCGGATGTTTTCCGCGAAAGGGTGAGTTTCAACGGTGTGAATGTTTCGGGCGTGTATAACTTAACTCGTTATTTCGGTATCAAGGGCGACGTTTCGGCGACTTACAACAGCACTACTTTCAGCGATAACTTTAACGGCGCTAACGTGAGCGTCAAGAGCAAGAATTCGCTTTACAACTTCCTGGGCGGCGTCCAAATCAAGGACAACTCAAATGAAGGCGTATTCAAGCCGTTTGGCCATGTGCTGGTCGGTGCCGGTCATGCCCGGGCGAAAGTTTCGGACTTTACTTGCTCACCAGCCATCAGCTGCCCCGTGAATCCTATAATTGATGAAGATAGCTTCAGCGAAACGGGATTTGCAGGCGCGATCGGCGGCGGCCTGGATTTTCGGATTAATAACCGTGTCCAGATCCGTGCGATTCAGATCGATTATAATCCGATTCGCGCAAACGGCGAGACGCAGAACAATATTCGTATCGGTGCCGGAATCGTGTTTTAATTCGGGGCAGAAGCCTGACCGTCAGGGAGGGCTTTCTTAGATGTTACGCAAAAGAAAGCCCTTCCTTACGGTCGGGCTTCTGCAAAAAAAGAAAGCCCTTCCTTACGGTCGGGCTTCTGCCAAAAAAGGGAGCCATCGCGGCTCCCTTTTTATTTATCGCTGCATAAGTTCCGGCGGTAATTGTTTATCAACCTTCGGCCTTATCTTTAGATCGGAGATTTCCAACATCGTCAGCATTATGGTTCGCGTTACCTTTTCCATTTTTGCGTAATCGATCTTGTCGGCGTGGTCGCCGGGGCCGTGATAATCTTCGTGGACACCGTCGAACCAGAACGCGACCGGGATGCCGTTAACCGCATAATTGTAATGGTCGGAGCGGAAGAAGAAACGGTTTGTGTCCTTCGGATCGTCATACTTGTAATCGTACGTCATTTTCAAATAAGCGCCGTTGGTCTGCTTTGTTATCGCCCCAAGCGTCGAGCTCATCATTTCCGATCCGATGACATAGATAGCGTTTTCGCCGGAAAGGTCTTTATTTTTCGGATTCACATCATCGGCTTTGCGGCTGCGGCCGATCATGTCGATATTGAGTTGAGCCACGACCTGTTTGATATCCACCGTCGGGAATTTATTAAAATATTCGCTGCCCCACAAGCCTTTTTCCTCGCCGGCGTGCCAGACGAAAAGGATCGAGCGTTTGGGCCGTGTCTTCGCTTTTGCCAGTGCTTCCGCGATTGCCAGGACGGCGACCGTTCCCGAACCGTCGTCATCGGCCCCGTTCCATATTTTGTCTGCACCGGGAGCGTTTAGATTCGTGCCTACATGATCGTAGTGAGCACCGATGGCGACCATTTCATTTTTCAATACGGGATCGCTGCCTTCCCAGATCGCCACTACGTTCTGCGTTGTCGCCGAGTCCGTTTTGGCCGTCACGGAAATTCCGACTTTTTTGGCCGGACTAAATGAAAAAGGCGCGGTGTCCGGCGTTGTTACCGCGTTTCCGGCTTCACCCGTGAACAAAGCCTCACCGATCTTCCGCGACGCAAGGATCACGGGAAGTGCGGGAGCAGTAGCCGCAGGTTCATCTTCCAAACCCTTCACTTTCATCGCTCCGCCGCTGCTGAGAAATTGTTTGACCTGCCCCCAGAAACCCTGTAGTTCAGGCGACGCAATGTAGATTACACCGGCCGCTCCTTTTTGCTGTGCGTATGCTACCGGATCGGCCCAGTCGGTGCCTTTAGCCTCGGGTTTGAGGTCGGCACGCGTGACGCCTTTTGGAAGGATAATGAGCGACGCGTTTGTCGGTGCGCCCTGCATTTGAACGACGACGATCTTGCCGCTAACGTCCAAACCGGCGTGTGCATCTATATTCTTCGATTTTACCAGCCAGCCGTTACCCGCAAAAACAAGCGGTTTATCGAGCGTCCCGGCAGTGTTCCCCGCCATGCGGAAAAATTCGTCGCCGATCGCGTATCGCTGCCCGCCGACTTCCATAAATGCCGTTGACGCATCGACGGCTTCGCGGATCAGCGACATCTTTTGGAAAAACGTGCCGTTATCGCCAGCCGGTTTAAAACCCCATTTCCAGAGATTCATCTTGATAAATTCGGCGGTAACATCCAGGCCCTGAGATGGCGTGTCGCGGCCGCCCATCGCGTCGGAGGCAACAAAATACAGGTATTGTTTGATCTGCTCGG
>JANMSP010000412.1:0-10972 GCA_031389475.1 Pyrinomonadaceae bacterium | reverse complement strand
TTTTGCTTCAGAGGTTACCCGCGTGGCGAGAGAAGTAGGTACTGAAGGAAAACTTGGCGGTCAAGCGGATGTACCGGGCGTTGCAGGAACATGGAAAGATCTTACAGACAGTGTAAACCAGATGGCAGGCAATTTAACTACACAGGTGCGTAGTATAGCCGATGTGGCAATTGCTGTGGCGAGCGGTGATATGTCAAAAAAGATCACTGTGGATGTACGCGGCGAGATTCTTGAGCTTAAAAATACGCTGAACACAATGGTAGATCAGCTAAATTCATTTGCTTCGGAGGTTACTCGTGTTGCCCGTGAGGTCGGAACCGAAGGAAAGCTGGGCGGCGAAGCTGAAGTGCAAGGTGTCGGCGGCGTGTGGAAGGATTTGACCGATAACGTGAATCTGATGACGAGCAACCTGACCGCTCAGGTACGAAATATCGCGGAAGTTGCAACATCGGTGGCAAACGGAGATCTTTCTAAGAAAATTACGGTGCAGGTGAGAGGCGAGATCTTAGAGCTGAAAGACACGTTGAACACGATGGTCGATCAGCTTAATTCATTTGCGTCGGAAGTTACTCGTGTGGCGAAGGAAGTAGGAACGGAAGGAAAATTGGGTGGACAGGCCCAGGTGAAAGGAGTGTCGGGAACGTGGAAGGATCTGACCGACAACGTGAATTTCATGGCGTCGAATCTCACCGGCCAGGTGCGAAATATTGCCGCTGTGACAACCGCTGTGGCGAACGGCGATCTCTCCAAGAAGATCACCGTGGACGTGCAGGGTGAAATTCTTGAATTGAAAGACACCATTAATACAATGGTGGATCAGCTTTCATCGTTTGCATCAGAGGTGACACGTGTTGCCCGCGAAGTTGGAACCGAAGGGAAACTTGGCGGACAAGCGGTCGTGGGCGGCGTTTCGGGAACCTGGAAAGATTTGACGGATAACGTTAATTTCATGGCGTCGAATTTGACATCGCAGGTTAGAAATATTGCTGATGTTACTACCGCTGTCGCGACCGGAGATCTTTCGAAGAAGATCACGGTGGACGTGAAGGGGGAAATCTTAGAACTCAAAAACACCATTAATACGATGGTTGATCAGCTTTCTTCATTCGCTTCGGAAGTGACGCGTGTGGCAAGAGAGGTGGGAACTGAGGGAAAACTTGGTGGACAGGCTCAGGTGCGCGGCGTTTCAGGAACTTGGAAGGATTTGACCGAGAACGTTAACTTTATGGCGTCGAATCTAACGGGCCAGGTGAGAAATATCGCCGCCGTGACGACTGCCGTGGCGAATGGCGATCTATCGAAGAAGATTACGGTCGATGTGCAGGGCGAAATTCTGGAATTGAAGATAACCATTAACACGATGGTCGATCAGCTTAATTCATTCGCTTCTGAGGTTACGCGTGTGGCGAGAGAGGTTGGAACCGAAGGAAAACTCGGAGGACAAGCCGAGGTTAAGGGCGTTGCCGGTGTGTGGAAGGATCTCACCGACAACGTCAACTTCATGGGTTCGAACCTTACGACGCAGGTTCGCGGTATTGCCCGCGTGGTGACAGCCGTTGCTAACGGAAACCTTAACCGCAAACTCGAAGTGGAAGCCCTCGGCGAGATCGCGGAACTTGCCGACACGATCAACGCGATGATAGACACGCTCGCTATTTTCGCCGATCAGGTGACGACCGTTGCCCGCGAGGTCGGAATCGAAGGCGAGCTCGGCGGCCAGGCCAACGTGCCGGGAGCGTCTGGAACATGGCGTGATTTGACCGATAACGTGAATCAGCTTGCGGCCAACCTGACCAACCAGGTGCGTGCCATGGCCGATGTGGCCACCGCCGTGACGAAAGGCGATCTGACGCGTTCGATCACTGTGGATGCATCCGGTGAGGTCGCTTTTCTTAAGGACAATGTTAACGAGATGATCCGCAATCTGCGTGAAACGACGCAGAAAAATACTGAGCAGGATTGGCTCAAGACCAATCTCGCGAAGTTTACGCAGATGCTCCAGGGACAGCGTGATCTGCTTACGGTGGCTCGGCTAATCCTTTCGGAAATGGCGCCGCTGGTTGAAATGCAGCACGGTGTATTTTATATCGCGGATACCGCCGGCGACGAGACTATTTTGAAACTGCTTGCCAGTTATGCGTATCGCGAACGAAAATCGGTCGCTACGCAGTTTAATTTGGGTGAAAGCATCGTGGGACAATGTGCACTTGAAAAGGAACGGATAATCATCAAAAACGTTCCGACCGAGTACGTTAAGATTAATTCCGGCTTGGGCGAAGCACCGCCGACCAACATCGTGGTGCTGCCCGTTCTATTTGAGGGCCAGGTTAAGGCCGTTATCGAGCTTGCATCATTCCATCCGTTCAACGAAATCCATTTCGGCTTCCTCGATCAATTGACCGAATCGATCGGCATCGTCATTAACACGATCGAAGCCAACATGAGAACTGAGGAACTGCTTAAGCAATCGCAGTCGCTCGCCCAGGAATTGCAGCTCGGCCAGGCTGAATTGCAGGAAACTAACCGGCGGCTCGAATTGCAGGCGCAGTCGCTGCAAACTTCAGAAGAACTGCTCAAGAAACAGCAGGAAGAGTTGCAGGGAACCAACCAGGAGCTCGAAGAAAAAGCGACATTGCTTTCGGAGCAGAAGAGCGAAGTGGAAGAGAAGAATCACGAGATCGAGCTCGCCCGCACTGCACTCGAAGACAAGGCGAAACAGCTTGCGCTAAGCTCGAAATACAAATCCGAATTTCTCGCCAACATGTCGCACGAGCTTCGTACGCCGCTTAATTCGATGCTGATCCTTTCGAAGATGCTCTCGGAAAATGCCGAGGCAAATCTTCACGAGAAACAAATTGAATTCGCGGAAACGATTCATTCGTCCGGCTCCGACTTGCTCGCTCTTATCAACGAGATACTCGATCTTTCGAAGATCGAATCGGGCAACATGGCGGTCGAGATCGGAGATCTTTACTTCGACGATCTTCGCGACGATATCGAACGGAATTTCAGCCAGATCGCGAAGGACAAAGGCCTGCAAATGGTCCTGCAATTCTCCGACACGCTGCCGGGCCGTATCCATACGGACGTCAAGCGTCTGCGGCAGGTGCTGAAGAATTTGCTGTCGAATGCATTCAAATTCACGCAGCTTGGCGAGGTGAAAGTCAATATTTCGGTCGCGAAACGCGGCTGGAGCGTCGATAATTCCTTGCTTAACCAGGCGTCGGCTGTCATTGCATTTGAGGTCAGCGATTCCGGCATCGGAATTCCCGATGATAAGCAGCAGCTTATTTTCGAAGCCTTTCAGCAGGCCGACGGAACGACGAGCCGTAAATACGGCGGAACCGGGTTGGGCCTGTCGATCAGCCGTGAGATTGCACGGCTTTTGGGCGGCGAAATTACTCTCGAGAGCGTCCAGGGCGAAGGCAGTAAATTTACCTTCTACCTACCGGAAAGCTACCAGTTGGCTGGCCTTGGAGCAAATGATGACATCTTCCAGGAAGAATCATCGGCCGGTATTTCGATGCCGAATATGATCACGCTGGCACGGGAATCGGATCAGGATTCGCCGTCGCGTGTGCAGATCATCGTCAGCGACGACAGGTCGGATATTCAAGAAGGCGACAAGGTTGTGCTGATCGTTGAAGACGATGCGAGCTTTGCCCGCATTCTGGTCGATGTGGCACATGAGAAAGGATTGAAATGCCTCGTTTCGTCAAACGGCGAGGACGCATTGATGACGGCCAGGAAATACCGTCCGGATGCGATCACGCTCGATTTGACGCTGCCGGGAATGCACGGCTATGCGGTGCTCGATCGGCTCAAGCACGACCCATCTACGCGGCATATTCCGATCCAGATCATTTCGGCTATCGACGACGCGAAAAGCGTTCTGAAATTGGGGGCCCTGGCCCATTTCACAAAATCGGCGGACAGGGAAAAGCTTAGCGACAGCCTCGCCAATCTCAAAGATTTTGTTGATAGGCCGGTCAAGAATCTGCTTCTCGTGGAAGATGATAAGAAGCTCAGCCGCAGTATTACCGAACTGCTGAAAGGCAAGGATGTCAAAATTCATCCGGCAACTACCGGATCGGCGGCTCTGCATCTGATGGAATCGGAGCGTTTCGATTGCGCAATTGTCGATCTGATGCTGCCCGATATGGAATGGTCGGATCTTATCGACAATATCAAGCAGCGTTCTGGCTTTCCGGGACTGCCTGTAATCGTTCACACCGGTAAGGATCTAAGCAAAAGTGAAACCTCGAAGATCAAGAAACTCGCCGAAACGATCATTATCAAGGATGCCGATTCATTCGAGCGGTTGTTTGACGAAACAGCCCTATTCCTTCATCGCGACGTAGCGGATTTGACGGATTCCCAGAAGAACATGATCAAACATGTCAACGTGACGGATCCGCGTTTGCAGAATAAGAAAGTGCTGGTCGTCGATGACGATATACGAAATATCTTTGCTTTGACCAGCGTTCTGGAACGCCAGAAAATGGATGTCGTTTACGCCGAAAACGGCCGAGACGGCATCGAGACGCTGAAGAAAAATCCGGACATCGACGGCGTTTTGATGGACATCATGATGCCCGAAATGGACGGTTACGAAGCGATGACGGAAATCCGAAAGCTTACTAAGTTCAAGGCAATCCCTATCATCGCCGTAACTGCGAAAGCGATGAAAGGCGACCGTCAAAAGTGTATCGAGGCCGGAGCCTCCGATTACATAACCAAACCGGTGGACACCGAACTGCTATTGTCGCTGCTGCGTATTTGGCTGGATAAATAGAATTGTTCTGCGTTCAAACTTTAGTTTGTCTTTTGGTTAGCCAAGAAGCAAACTGAAGTTTAAACTCAGAACTGGGAGAATTGATGTCGGAACCGCAATTTCGGGCTAATGTGCTAATTGTCGATGACCGGGCAGATAATCTGCTGGCGTTGGAAAGTTGCCTGGCGGACCTCGGCCAAAATCTTCTGCGCGCTTCGTCCGCCCGCGAAGCTTTGCGGTATTTGCTGACTGAGGAAGTCGCTCTGATCCTTCTTGACGTGCAGATGCCGGACGTGAATGGATTCGAACTTGCCGAATTGATTCGCGAACGGGAGCAGACCCAGCACACGCCGATCATCTTTATCTCCGCGACCAGCAAGAACGATCAATTCGTTTTCAAGGGTTATTCGCTCGGAGCGGTCGATTACATTACCAAACCTTTCAACCCGGATATTCTAAGATCAAAGGTCCGCTTTTTTACCGAGTACTTCCGCCAGCATCTTGAGATTCGCCATCAGGCCGAACTTCTTGAAAAATCGAACCTAAATCTTGACAGCCTTAACACCGATCTTGAAGCCCGCGTCCTGGCGCGCACCGAGGAACTTGAAAACGCAAATCGCGACCTCGAATTTGAGATAGCCATCCGAACGCGTTCAGAAGCGCGACTAACGATCGAGCACACGATCACCAAAGCACTGGCCGACGCCGACAGCCTTCAGGCCGCCGCGTCACAAATACTTCAATCATTCTGCACGCATATCGATGCCGATGTGTGTGCCCTTTGGACGCTGAATGAACAGGAAAGCGAGCTTCACTGCGTAGATTTCTTCACCTGTGACGATTCGGCGGGCCTCGATCCCTTTCTCGCGGTGATCGGCCAAACCGATTTTCCGAAGGGACTGGGTTTTCCCGGTTATGTTTGGGAAAATAACAGTCCCGTCTGGTTAGTGAACGATTACGTAGGTGATAAATTTCCGCGTGCAAAATATGCGTCGGCAGTCGGCCTTCGCGGTGCCATCGGCTTCCCGATCAGGATCGGAAGCGAATTTTATGGTGTTATAGAAATGTTTTTCCGAGAGCAGCCGGAGAAGGACGATGCCCTTTTGAATATGATGGAAGCGATCGGCAGCGAGATCGGCCAATATGTTCAGCGAAAGCGTGTTGAATCGGACAAGGAAAAACTTCTTCTTCGTGAGAAAACCCTACGTGAGAAGGCCGAAGAGGGGAGCCGCCTAAAGGACGAATTTCTCGCCACCGTTTCGCATGAATTGCGAACGCCGCTTAACGCCATCCTCGGCTGGGGCCAGATCCTGCAGGAAGGCAAGTTGAGCCCGGAAGATCGCGAAGGGGCGATACAAAAGATACACCGCAACGCCAAATCCCAGGCACAGTTGATCGATGATCTTCTTGATACTTCGAATTTGATCGCGGGCAATCTTCGGTTAGACCTGTCGCCGACATCGGTCGCTCAAGTTGTCGAGGCCGCTCTTGATTCGGTTCGTCCATTAGCGAACACAAAGGGAATTGAATTATCCGTAAAAGCAAAGCCGGAAATTGCCGACGTGATCGGCGATTCGCGCCGCCTGCAGCAGATCGTCTGGAATCTCCTGTCGAACGGCGTGAAATTCACGCCTAGAGACGGCAAAGTGGAAGTGCTGATCGAGGAAGCGGACCATTCGGTGCAGATTAGAATCTCCGATACAGGCAACGGAATCCCACCCGAATTTCTGCCATTTGTGTTCGACCGTTTTCGGCAAGCGGATAGTTCGAGCATTCGCGGCTACGACGGGCTGGGACTGGGGCTGGCGATTGTTCGGCACCTCACCGAATTACACGGCGGTTCTGTCTCGGCGGAGAGTCAATACCCGAACGGCGGATCGGTATTTACGGTAACGCTCCCGCGGCCAACGAACGGCACCATGCCGAGCAGAAATACGTCGGCAAAAGCAACAAGCGGAAAAACCGGTTCTAATCAATTGCAATTGGAAGGTTTCCGCGTAATGGTCGTGGACGACGACGCGGATACGCTCGATATGCTGTCCTTCGCCATAAACCTGCTCGGCGGGGAAGCCATCACCGCCAGTTCCGCCGCCGAGGCCTACGGTTTGATCGCGGAATGGAAACCGATGATCGTATTCTCGGACATCAATATGCCGGGCGAGGACGGTTATTCATTGATCCGAAGTATTCAGGCATCGAAGGCGGGAAACGTTGCCGATATACCTTTCGTTGCTCTTACCGCGATGGCTCGCGACGAAGATAGTGAAAGGGCGTTGTCAGCTGGGTTTGTGCGTCATATGCCCAAACCGGTCGATCTGGAAAACGTCGTTAAAGCGATCCTGGAGTTTAGTGTGAAAACGGAAGCAGTGTAGAACAGGCTGCCGATCCTATTCGTCTTACTGTAAAGTAAACAAAGAAATTTAACCGCGGTTAAGGAACAATGAAATACGAACAAGATGAACTTCCGATTTCACGGTAATGTCCTATTTGTGTGGTGCAGGTCGATATCTTTAGCTTCTTTTTCATCTTGCCCGGCGTCCTTCGCGGCTTTGCGTGAAACCTCCCTTTTCACACGCAAAGCCGCAAATCAGAGCCGCAGAGAATGCAAAAAGACAAAACCATGAGATAAGGGACACTACCATTTCGCAAATAATCTTGACCAACATTGATTCAGGTTGTAGAATCAAAAAATCCTCTCGCTTTTCCCGCATAGAATCTTTTGTTTTGACATTTTTTGTTGAAAATTGAACTGCCGTTTTCGGCTTATTAGCTCGCTATACCACAAGCCCGACACGACTTGCACGAAGAACAGATTACTAATGAATCAGAAAAAATGCCGCATACTTTGCGTTGAAGACCACGAGGACACCTGCGAGATCATTACCTATACGCTCGATGATTACGAAGTCATTTCCGCCGGCACGAAATTCGAAGCGATCAAGCGGGCCAAGGAATCAGACTTCTGCTTGTATATTCTCGATTATCATCTGCCGGATGGAACCGGTTTCGAGTTATGCAAGCAAATCAGGACTTTCGATGACCGTACGCCGGTTCTGTTTGTTACAGGAACTTCATTCGTCGGAGAGGTGTCCGCAAGGTCAGTCGGAGCCCAGGGATTGCTAAAGAAAACGCGGAGTGATTTTATAAAGGAACTCAGGATCAGGGTTTCTGATCTTTGCCCGAACTAGCCACGGGCAGAAACGCGGCGGTAACGGATTGACCCCAAGGCAACCCTCGCCGCACAGAGATCAACGGTTACAAAACGTGCATCAGTCATAAACAGGTACGCTCCATAACTTTATAGCGTCTGCCCGTTAGCTAATGCTAGCTGACTGTTGAATGGCGATTTCTTCTGCAAGAGGCGAATATATTTCGCGAGAGTGGTCATTGCCTGCGTAATCCCAAAGCCCGTTGTGGCAATGCCGGTTGTCCTCCCATCCGGGGTGATTGACGATCGGATACAAGCACACACCTTCAATATCCATTCCAGCTGAATTCGCAGCCCGCACTTCTTCGCACACATATTTGAACCAGTCCCGGCGCTCGTCACCTTCGGCGCCTGTTTCCGCAATAAAGATCGGACGGCCGTAACGCTCGTGAAATTCCTTCAAGATTGATCTGAGAGGCCTATAATCCGGATGCCCGCGTGGAATTTTGCGGCGATTCGGGTATCGCCATTGATTGTGGAAATAATAGTTGAGGCCGATTATGTCGAGATATTTGATGTGCCCGCCGAGCTCCGGTTTTCTGCGGCCTGAAATCATATCCAGCGCGTGAAACTGAGCCTTCCGGAAGCGTTCCGCGGCCTTCTGCGAAGCCGGGTTATTCCTCCCGCCGACGACATGGATTGCAGGATCGGTATGCACGAACCGGACATCCGACGTGACTGACAAGACCGCGTCCATCCCCGCGATCGCCGTGCGTACCAACATACTCTTGAGTTCATCGCCTCGCCTTTTCGCAAAGGGATAAAAACGACCGATTTCCCCCGCGATCCATGAGAAAAATGATATTTCGTTAACCGGGCATACGAATAATGTCCCGGTGTTTTTGCTCTTTAAATATTCGGTTGCAGCGGCAGCAAATCCCGCGAACCGCGAGGAGAACTCCGAGCTGAAAATATCCAGATCGGCCGGATAACCGTAGTGGAAATAATCCCAGATGACCTGAATGCCGGAGACTCGGGCTGCATCCGCCTGGCGCTCAAGGCTTGAAAAATCGTATTTGCCCGGTTCGTATTCGATAAGGTGCCAGCGAAGTCCATCACGGGCGGTCTGCATGCCGGCTTCCAATAGGCGGCTGTAATCTTCGAACGCATATTCTTCGTGTAGGGTAGCGGCGATCAGGTCGAGCCGTCTCCGATCTCTATTCCGGTGCGTAGAGCATTCGAAACCTCCGATCAGCCAGCTATTAAAAAGTTTTCCGGTCGGAGCATCCGTTTTCCGCATATTTTGCGGATTATAGCGAATTCGCCGCTGATAGCGAAAGCGTTGTGAAGGAATAATTAATCTCGATTAAGGGTAAGTCGTATCTTCTGTTTGAAAATCATACAAATGACACGATGGCACAAGTTTTGATTGTAACTAAGACTACAAAATTTAGAGTCTCTAATTGGTAAGGTATTGGTAGTCTTAATACGAGTTTTTACTAATTATCGAGTGAGGGGAATAACGAATGTTTGATTATTTGATCGTAGGAGCAGGTTTCGCGGGCAGTGTGCTCGCGGAACGTTTGGCGAACGGATCCAACAAGAAAGTTTTGATTTGTGACAGGCGTTCGCATATTGGCGGAAACGCTTTTGATTTTTATAATGACGACGGAATTTTAATTCATAGATACGGCCCGCATATCTTTCATACTAATTCGGAAGATGTTTTTAATTACTTAGGCCGGTTTACGGCCTGGCGCGAATATCAGCATCGCGTGCTTGCGAGTGTCGACGGGATGCATGTGCCGATCCCGATCAATCTGGACACTATCAATAAATTATATGGTTTAAACTTAAGCGCTCACGAGGTTCAGGACTTTTTCGATAAGGTTCGGGATAAGCGTGAACATATCAAAACCTCCGAAGACGTAGTTGTAAACGCGGTCGGGCAGGAGTTATACGAGAAATTCTTCCGGGGATATACGCGTAAACAATGGGGATTAGATCCTTCCGAACTGGATGCTTCTGTCACCTCACGCGTTCCTACGCGGACAAATCGTGATGACCGTTATTTTACCGATGTATTTCAGGCAATGCCGAAAAACGGATACACGCGGATGTTCGAAAGTATGCTCGGCAGCCCGAATATAAAAGTTTTGCTGAACTGCGATTACCGCGAAGTTAAGAACGACATTCCGTTCCGTGAAATGGTATATACGGGGCCGGTCGATTCGTTTTTCGACTATCGCTTCGGAAAATTGCCATACCGTTCGCTTGAGTTCAAACACGAAACGCATGACACGGATGTCTATCAAAGTGCGCCCGTGGTAAATTATCCGAACGACCAGGCTTATACGCGGATAACCGAATTCAAATATTTGACGGGCCAAGTGCATGCAAAAACCGGCATCGTTTATGAGTTTCCTAAGGAAGAGGGTGATCCGTATTATCCGATTCCGCGTCCGGAAAATGCTCAGCTCTATGCCAAATATAAGACATTGGCGGATACGCGTCCTGATGTTCATTTCGTTGGACGGTTGGCGACATACAAATATTATAATATGGACCAAATCGTCGCTCAGGCACTGACCACTTACGCGAATATTGTAGGAATGAAGCGGCAGAGTGCGGCGAAACTCTCGACAATTCAGCCGGCAATGTCTATACATATTCCGAAATCGACTAATGGCAGCGGAAATGGAAAGGCTCTAGCGGCCAACTAAATTCTGGAGGAAATATGAATCAAGGAACACAACTTGTAGATGATAAAGGGACGACGCAGGAAGAGGCCCGGGAAATATTCCGGGCATTCTGCGACAACGGCTTTAACGGCGATTTTTCGCAGGCGGCATTAGTTCTTGGTAGGACGCCGGACGAAGTACAGGGAATATTGAGCTCCAGCGAGATTATTGACGATGATCTGATGGCAAAGGTGCGTGGAATTGCGGAAACACGCGGGATCGATCTGGGCCGAGGTGATTCTTAATGCAAATTCTGGTTGCCGGCGGCGCGGGTTATATCGGCAGTGTCGTAACTGATGAACTAGTTTC
>JANMSP010000373.1:0-13521 GCA_031389475.1 Pyrinomonadaceae bacterium | reverse complement strand
ATGCTCGAGGAGTTTTACGGCCCCTTCAAAAAAGACGTCGATAACACCCTCGAAAATGCAGAGCGTGTGAAGGGCGAAAGGATACTAGGCGACGACCCCGAAAGCGGCAAACCAGTTGTTGCCCGCATGGCACGCTACGGCCCGATCATACAGATCGGCAGCGCCTCAGAAGAGGAGAAGCCGAGATTTGCAAAGGTCCCGCCGGGACAGAGCATTGAGACCATTACATTTGAAGAAGCTCTGGCCCTATTCAAATTGCAGGACGCGATGGGCAGCTATGACGGCAAGGAATTGTCTGTAAACATTGGCCGCTTCGGACCGTATGTAAAATGGGGCGATGAGTTTATATCCATACCCCGCGGCACCGACCTCGGATCGGTGGACACGGAAAAGGCAATCGAATTTATTAAGGCTAAACAGATCGCGGACGCACCTGTCGGTGAGTACGACAATAAACCGATCACGAAAGGAACTGGACGTTTCGGGCCTTTTATAAAATGGGATGGTTTGTATATCAACGTACCGCGCCGATATGATCTCGAGAGCCTGGCCCAAGCCGAGATGAACGAACTTATCGAAGCCAAGGTCAGCAAAGAAGCAAACCGTTACATCAGGCGCTGGGAGGATGAAAAGATTTCGCTTGAAAATGCCCGATGGGGCCCGGTCATCAAATTCGGCAAAAAGATCATTTCAGTTCCGAAAAAAGCCGATGGCACGCGTTCCACAGCGGATGATGCGGCAGCGCTAACGCTGGAACAGGTAAAAAAACTTATTGAAGCCGAACTGCCGGAAGCGTTTGCAAAGAAGACGAGGCCTTCAGCTAAAAAAGCACCTGCCAGGAAAGCTGCGAAGAAGAACGGCAGATGATAGAAGCCCCCGGACCCTTTTTGAGAAAACTACCAAGGAAGAGGGAACATAGTCGTGCGTTAGTTTGAAAGCTGATGCTTTATTAAACCGAGTCATATAGGATTTATCCGCATTTTTTGTGTCTTTTTGTGTTATTTCGTGGTTCCAGTTCCGGATTTAAGACTGAAACCACGAAATAACACAAAAAGGCACGAAACAAATCAGACCGGAAAGTTCTCTGATATTTAAATTGATGCACTACCGGGAACATTCCGTTATTGCAAAAACGAAGAGTGTGATTATAAAATGGCAATTGGTAACACAGATGTAACGTCAGATACAGTCGCGGAGGCCGTCGCTCCGGTAGTATAGTTTTGGATGAACGAAAATATTCAGTTTCTGCAGGCATTCTTAAAGAATCCGGGCAAGGTCGGCTCCATCACGCCGAGCTCGCCCGAACTGGCGCAGAAAATGTGCGAGGGCATTGAGCCCGATAAAGACAACGTCGTTCTCGAATTAGGCGTCGGCACCGGTGCTATCACGAAATTCTTGCAGGAGATCGTCCCGGACGACAAATCGTATCTCGGCATCGAACTCGACCGCGATATGGCCCGTGTACTAAAGAAGAATTTCCCGGATATGCGAATCGTCCGTGGGAACGCCTGCGATGCAACCGATCTGCATAAACGTTCGGGAATGGGAAAGATCGGTTATATCATCTGCTGCCTTCCGTTCGTATCGCTTCCGAACGATGTCGGTGAAAAGATCCATCTCGAAATCGACAAGTTCATGAAGCAGGGCTGTACACTTCGCACCTTCCAATATGCCCACGGTTTCTACATGCCATCGGCGATAAAATTCCGCGAATTCATGCGCGACCGCTACGGCAAGGCGAAAAAAAGCCAGCTTATCGTTAAGAATGTTCCGCCCGCTTATACGCTTACCTGGAAGACTAATTAATTAGCCAGATGCCTCGGTTCGTAAGGTCAACACTTTACGGCCATAGCATTGAACTTGCACGAAGAAGCAGTGTCCCTGTCTCATATTAGTTGTCTTTTTGCGTTCCTCGCTGCTTTGCTTTATGAAAAAGAGATTTCACGCAAAGCCGCAAAGGACGCAAAGTAAGATGAGAAGAATAAGGTATCTTAAAATATTGACCGGCACGATATAATTAGGACATTACCACAATAATTCGTTGACAAAGCTTAAAAGATTTTGTAAAGTTAGGGGTTTCTAATCTAATTCTAACCCACTGTAGGAGACTCTCAATGACTAAAAACTTAAAGTACATTTTTCTCATAGCTATAATTGCGCTCACCGTTTCATCGGTTCATGCACAATCCGACGAAATAAACCGGGCGGAAGTTTTCGCCGGTTATTCATATTTGAGTACCGACTCGACAATTAGCGAAGACGATTTCGACGACTTTGATGATGTCGACAGCCGCGTAGGCCTTCATGGCGTCAATCTTTCGGTGACGGGAAATTTTTCCAAATACATCGGAGCAAAATTCGACTTCTCAACGAATAGCAAAAGCGAAGATATTTCTTTCCTTGATGATTCGGCGACTGTTAAATATCGCGTAAACCAATTCATGGGCGGCATTCAGGTCAAAAATAACGCAAAAGAAGGCCCGAGATTCAAGCCGTTTGGCCATGTCCTGGCCGGCGTTTCACGTCAGAGCATTAAATTTGACAACGTCGTAGGATTTACACCTATACTGGTTAATACGGCAGTGCGGGGCGACGGCGGCGGATTCGATTTCGACGACGACAGTTTTAATACCACCAACTTTGCGATGGCGGTTGGCGGCGGTGTTGATGTGAGAGTTCACAAACGCGTCGATATTCGCATTTTTCAGGTTGATTATAATCCGACGTTTTATAAAGAACAGGATTTTGGCGACGGTTTTGTGATTCCCGGAAGAACGCAGAATAACGTAAGATTTTCTTTCGGCGTGGTTTTTCACTAGATTATTCCTTACTCGCAGTCAGGAAAAATATTTTCAAAGCCTGAAAAGGGCGGGAGTAATCCTGCCCTTTTCAGCTTTAAATCCTCAGTCGAATTAGGTTGTGTTGAGGTATTGCTTTTTCAATTGCCACTAGCTTTAGCTAGTGGACAAATAAGCAGTAGACAAACGGCTTTAGCCGAAGCACAAAAAACCATTAATCATCCGATTGGCTTTAGCCCAACCCAATGGGCGGCTAAAGCCGATAGAAATTCAAAAAAGAAGTTTGGCTAAAGCCCTTCTTGCGAATATTTCCGACCACTAGCTAAAGCTAGTGGCAATTTACAGGAAAAAATGTCATCACAACCTGGTTTCAGCGTGAAACCTTTCCGGTACTTTTTCTGTATAATTAAGTTGCTCATAAAAATTTCTCAAAATTCGTTTTGTTTTCAGGAGATCAAATAATGTTAAGACGCAAACTTTTGGGCGCGGGCCTGATTTACGCATTTCTGCTTCCGAGCGCTGCTTTCGCGCAAACTGCAAATGTCGGAACGGCTTCGGCTCCCGCCGTAAAAGTATATTCGGCGCCGAAAGAAGTCATTGACAAGATCAAGGACGAAGGCATGAACCGCTCGCAGGTGATGCAGCATTTGAGCTATCTGACCGACGTGATCGGCGGGCGCCTGACCAATTCGCCGAGCATGAAGCGGGCCAACGAATGGACGCGCGATACGATGGCTAAATGGGGAATGCAGAACGCGAAGCTCGAAGCCTGGGGCCCGTTCGGCCGCGGCTGGTCTCTGAAAAGCTTTTCGGCACAGGTCGTCGAACCGCAGGCGATTCCGGTGATCGCCTATCCGAAAGCCTGGTCGCCTTCGACGAAAGGCGCGATTACGGCAGACGTCGTTCATCTCGATATTAATACCGACGAGGACTTCGCAAAATACAAGGGCCAGCTTCGCGGTAAGATCGTACTCGTTTCAAAAATCCGACCGCTGACTGCGGATTTTAAAGGAATGGGAACCCGCTGGAGCGACGAGGAACTTGCGAAAATGGCAGCCGACCCAATGGCCGCGCCTCGTGCCCAGCCGCAGCCGGGGCAACAGCCTCAGCAAATGACACCGGAACAGCAGGAACGGATGCGGCAGTTTCAGATCGCGCAAAAAATGGGCGGGTTTGTATTTGACGAAGGTGCGGCAGTCATAATCGACAACAGCCGCGTTGGCAGCGGCGGAACGCTATTCGTCTCGTCCGCCAGCGTAGCGCCGCCCGCAGCAGCGACACCCGCACCGGCTGGCCCGCCCAACCGCGGCCGTTTTGCACCTTACAACAAAGACATGGAATTGCGGATGATCCCGCAAATGACAATGGCGACCGAAGATTACAACCGCCTCGTCCGCATGATCCAGCAGGGTGTTAAACCGAAAATGTCGGTCGATATTCAGACGCAGTATCACGACGAAGATTTGATGGGCTACAACACAGTTGCGGAAATTCCCGGCACCGACCCGACCTTAAAGGCAGAGATCGTAATGCTCGGCGGACACCTTGATTCGTGGCATGGTTCGACCGGAGCAACCGACAACGCCGCGGGATGCGCGGTCGCGATGGAAGCGGCACGCATTCTAATCGCGTCGGGACTGAAGCCGCGTCGGACGATTCGCGTTGCTCTTTGGAGCGGTGAAGAGCAAGGTTTGAACGGTTCGCGTGAATACGTCAAACAGCAGTTCGGCGAAATGAAACCTTCGGCGACGGCAGGACAGCCGGGCGAGATCGTTAAGACCGCAAACTACGATAATCTGTCGGCTTATTACAATCTGGATAACGGCACGGGCAAGATCCGCGGCGTTTACATGCAGGGCAATTCCGCCGTCCGTCCGTTATTCGAAGCATGGCTGGCACCGTTCGGCGAAATGGGCGCGAAGACCTTGACGATGTCCAACACGGGCGGCACCGATCATCTTTCCTATGACCGCATTGGATTGCCGGGATTTCAGTTTATCCAGGACGAGATCGAATACGATACCCGTACACATCACTCGAACCAGGACAATTACGACCGCATCCAGGCCGACGACATGAAACAGGCCGCGACCGTTATGGCCGCATTTGTTTACCAAACGGCGATGATGGACGAGAAAATGCCGCGGAAAGCGGCCAGGTAGTAATCTGGAAATAGTCATAAAAATCGCTCGAGTTACCGGAACGATCCAAGTAATTCGAGCGGTTTTTTTGATTTTTTTATGGTTATTCGGTTAGAATCAATCAGCACTCTCGCTACCCTCTCAAAAATATATGACAGAAATTCAATTTGTTCGCGGAGCGATCGACGCTTCGGACTGTGTCGCAAACGCATTTGAGCTCGTTAAAAGAAGATTCGGGCTATATCTGGGAATGGGTATCGTCACTATCCTGGCGATAAGCTGTATTCCCATTGTGAACATTATCCTGCTTGGGCCGATGATGGGCGGATTTTCGTATGTCGTTCTGAAAGACATGCGAAACGAACCGGTCGATTTCGGGATGTTATTTAAAGGGTTCGAAAAATTCGTGCCGCTGTTGGTGATCGGCCTTATTCAGGGAATTCCAGCAATAATTCTCCAAATTTTGCAATATACCGTGGATTTAACGAGCCTCGCAGGCAGTCAGGGTTCTCCTGGTGAGTTCGGGGCCTTATCGGTATTTACCGGCGGTATATTCTTTCTCTATTTCGGCTATATGATCTTCCAGATTATCTGGAGCTTGGCAACTACTTTCGCTGTTCCACTGATCATCGAGCACGACACCGATATCGGTGAAACGATAAGGCTAAGTCTTAGTGCCGTCTTTGCCAATCTTGGCGGTCTTATACTGCTCGCTATCTTAAATTTTGTCGTCGGACTGATTGGAGTGATCGCGCTTTGCGTGGGTATTTTCGTGGCGATCCCGATAGCTTTCGCCGCGAATGTTTTCGCATACCGAATGGTTTTCCCGGCACCAGTCGGTGATTCTATGAATTATGCGCCACCGTCGCCCGACACATACGGCGACTTCGGCCGCGGGATTTAATTATAGATCGAGTTCCATAAATAGCACGCTTTCATGCGGATTGACGTAATAAGGCGGAATTTGGCGAAAGCCGTGAGATTCGTAGAGTTTCACGGCTTTCGCCATTTTTGGCGGATAGGTATCGAGCCGCATCGTTTTATAACCGATGACTCGGGCTTCTTCAATCAACGTTTCGATGAGCATATTGCCGAGGCCCTTTCCACGGGCATTCTCCCGAAGATATAGCCGCTTCATTTCACAGATGCCTTTGCCGAGTTTCCGCAAGGCGATGCAGCCGGCGATATCATCATCAACATTCGCAAGATACAATCTGCCTTCAGGCAAAGCATATTTTCCGGGAAGGTTTTTTAATTCCTCTTCGAAGCCCTGAAAGCAAAGATAGAGCCCGAGCCACGCTTCGTATTCGCGAAACAGTGAGCGGACTTCGTCGATTTGGGGCGGAGATTCTGCTTGAACAATTTTATACATATTGCTGAGATGAGTTTTCACGCGGAGCCGCCAAGGACGCAAAGCAAGAAAAAGAAAATTCCGTAAGAAGGCGTCAGATACTTTGCGTTCTTGGCGGCTCCGCGCGAAACGTCGTAAATAAACTTTCGACGCATAACATCGCCAAACATTTTGTTATAAAATCATATACATGGAAACAGCGGTTGAGAAATACAAGATTACGAGCGAGCCTTTTTATTTGCCTGTAAATCAGGAAGTCGGGCTTTTCGAAGCGGCGTATGCGGCGAAATTGCCGGTGATGTTGAAAGGCCCGACGGGCTGCGGCAAGACGCGGTTCGTCGAATACATGGCCTATAAGATGAACCGGCCGCTGATAACGGTCGCGTGTCACGAAGACCTTTCGTCAACCGATCTCGTCGGCCGTTTCCTGCTCGAAGGCGAGGAAACCGTCTGGCATGACGGCCCGCTGACCGCCGCCGTCCGGGCCGGTGCGATCTGTTATCTGGACGAAGTTGTCGAAGCCCGCAAGGATACGGTCGTGATTATTCACCCATTAACCGACGACCGACGACGCCTGCCGATAGAAAAACGCGGCACCGTGATCGACGCTCCGCCGGAATTTATGCTCGTCGTCTCATATAATCCGGGTTATCAATCGATCCTGAAAGACCTTAAACAATCTACACGCCAGCGCTTCGTCGCGATGGAATTCGATTATCCAAACCCGGAAGCCGAAGCCGAGATCGTCGCAAAAGAAGGCGGAATAGATATTGAAACTTCGCACGACCTCGTAAAGATCGGCCAAAAGGTCCGCAATCTCCGCGGCCACGGCCTCGAAGAAGGCGTTTCGACACGCCTCCTGATCTACGCCGCCCAGATGATTGCCAAAGGCATCTCACCGATCGACGCCGCCGAAGTTGCCATAGTTTCCCCAATCACCGACGACCGCGAACTTCAACGCAGCATCCGCGAAATTGTAACGACTATTATTTAGTATTTATAACGTCATCTTTTATAAACTTCGCGTCACTATTAAGAAAAAGCTTGTTCAGATTGAGAAAAAGTGCGTCAGAGTTAAGAAAAAGCACTACACCATAAAGATGAGGTACGTAATATTTCATTGCATGCACTACACTTTTGATCCGACATTTGTGACTATCTAAAAAAAGCTCGTCACATTTAATAAAGCGTGCTATCTTTTTCGTCAAAGAGGATGAGCGATGCTTTTTTCGATATTAAGTAGATCCTAAAAACACGCGGGATTGACGAATCGTACCGTTAACAGACGAATGACCAAAAGAACAAAACAAAAGATTCTGGCGACTGTATGTTTCTATCTACTATTTATAGTTCTCGGGACGTTTGGATTTCTGCCATCGATATTTTTCCGTTCCTATTTAGGCCAAACTCACTCTATATTTGCTCCGATAAGCGCCCTACTCGACGTGCTGCTTTATGTGTTTGTGACATTTGTCCTAGTAACCATTATTTTTGACATCATTGTTGATCGTCTTCGAAAGAAGGGGTGAGAGATGCTTTATTTCGATATTAAGAGGATCTTAAAGACACGCGGGATCGACGAACCGTATCGTTGGCTGGTCAAAAACGGTTTTGTGCCGCAGACGGTGCATTCGTGGCTCAATTATCAGCTCGGCTACATCAAGCCCGACCACCTCGAACGCCTCTGCCTGCTGCTAAACTGCACACCGAACGACCTTTTCGACTGGCGCGAGGATTCTCAAACCGTCGTCCACGACACCCACGCCCTCCGCACCCTCATCAAACAGAAAAACGACATCCAAACCACCCTCCGCGAACTCCCGCTCGATAAACTGGAGAAGTTGGGCGAGATGCTGGCGGAATTGAAAGATGATACCCAGCAATAGGAAACTGCTGACTAATGGAAAATCCTGAAATAGCTTATGGCGACAAGTGGTTCCAACGTATATTGACTTACGCTGGTTTGCCTGCTGGCATATTATTTCTAATTTTTAACCTTAATTATTTGGCGCTTATATGTTTTCTATGGCTAGTCTCCGCTGGAGGTTATGTGTTTATTAAATGGTCGCGGCGACAGGTGCCGATTGATCTCAATCTAACCCAAGAGCAGGCCGAACACGGAAAAGAAACACGATCTGCCGACGGAGGTATAAAGGACTTTGTAGCATTAGCGAGAATACTGTGGCCCATTCTAAATGAGAACAAACGAGCTTTCAGAGATTTCAGCCCTCGATCCGGAGCTAACTCTGCTGCTCCAATAGATTGGGATCTAGGTCTCTGGGAAAGAGCTAAAAAAGAAATTCTTGGTGAAAATAATCGCAAAATTGCAGAATTGATAAATGACAATTACAATTTAGTTCCTAACGAATTCCGGGCAATTTTTGACAAGGAAAAATCTCACATCTTTGCTTTTGAAAAGCATCTTGATGATCCTAGGTTTGATTATTCTGACCATCAATTTCCTCAGGACTTCGCAAGTTTGATTGATACCACTTGCGTGGAGATTGCCAAGGATGCGCCCATTTTGGAAGGCATAATTGGCTGGTTGACGAAAGAAAGTTTGGCTCAAGTTGCTGCCAACGATTCATTTTTGATGGGGTCAATCCTTCGAGGAGAGTTTACCGACTCGGATGTAGATTTGGTGCTGCTAGTTCCTGATACTACTCCAGAGGAAATTCGATCTACGGCAAAGAAACTTGATGCAATTAAGAAAGCGTTCGAAAAGGAATTTGATAGGCGACTACATATCCTTGTTTTTTCTGAGCCAGAAACCGACAGCTTTTATTCGTTTCGTGAAAGTGTTGATTTAATAAAGCAATTGATTTGACCTCAAAAAGGTATGGGAAAAGATATTCATTACTCATTAATCTCATTCTTCGAAGAAAGGATGAATGGCCACGACAAAGTTGAAGCCTATTCTCGTATAGATGTGGCAGATGAGATTCTATATGAAATTGACCGAAGCGCTGGCCTGCCTACTCTGACGGTACACTTGAGTGACGCCTATATTTATACGTTAAATGAATATTATTCAAAGCCCGACATACTTAAAAAAGGTGACTTTATTTTGGTGACGAAGCCCGAAGCATCATATAACTCGGTGGCCGACAACGTAGCGAGAAGTGAGGGCATTGGTCTCGGCCCAATTGGGAAACTGATGGGTGCCTTGAACAAGCGTGACGTTTCAACCTATGTTGTTCCTGAAAAATAGACTAGCATTCCTTATTATGTTTTGTAGCTTTGATGATTTGTGCTGCTAACTCCCGTGCTCAAATTCAGTTATCTAAGTATCCTTCAAACTGGTTCGCGCCGATCAACGATTCCAACAAACCCGCCTGGGAAATATTGCCGCAGGAGGCGAAGGCGGGGGGAGGTTATTTTGTCGAAGCGGAATGAGCTTGGCATTTGTCGAACTTTGCCGCAACGCCGTTTGGATGCAGATCCGCTCTCAGATGCAGAAGCCCATAAGTAAGGGCGTAAGACTCCACGCCCGAATTACGCCCTTGCTTATGCGCGGGCTTCTGCACGCCGGCGCCGCTGGCCAAAATTAACATTCATTTAACACGCATTTCACACCTCGTTAACTTCCGGTCTTTATCCTGACTCTTGCAAACCAAAGTTACAAAAAGTTTTCACGAGCCTTACGGGATATTGAAAAGATGATTTTCGATACCGCCGTTTATTTATTTGCGGAATGTTTATCGATTCGAGGAGTGAATATGAGATCCAATCTTATTACTAAGCTATTTATTTTAATTTTTGCGGCCCTTCTTGTACCGGCCGTGTTTGCACAGACTGCCGCGACGGTGAGCGGTACGGTATCCGATCAAGCCGGCGGCGTCATTCCCGGCGCGTTGGTGACGATGACCTCCACAACGACCGGAGCGGAACGTACGGCAACCAGTTCTGATGAAGGCATCTATTCTTTTCAGCAAATACAGCCTGGAATTTATAACATTGTGGTTACGATCCAGGGTTTCAAAACGACTAAGCTTGATGCCGTTGAGATCGGAGCCGGACAGGCGAGAACAATTGACGTCCCGCTGGAAACCGGGGCTCTCGAAGCCGTTGTCGATATTACATCGAGCGATAGTAATCCCGCCGCCATTGACGCGAGTTCTAATCGACTCGGCGTGAATATTAGTGCACGGGAAGTGGAACAGCTTCCGGTTAATGGACGCAATTATTCACAGCTTTACTTAAACGCTCCCGGCGCGACCAATACAGGCACGGGAAATTTTGGCGATCTCCGGTTCAACGGACGTGCCAACCAGCAGAATCAAACCAAGCTCGACGGCATCGAATCGACGGCGATTTTTGATGCTTCGCCGGGTTATGTAACAGTTCAGGGCTCGCAATTCCGCCTGCAAACCTCGATCGAGAACATCCAGGAGTTTCGCGTGGATTCGTCAAACTATCCGGCGGAATACGGCACCGGGACCGGCGGCCAGATCAACGTAATCGGCAAATCGGGCGGTAACGACTTCACAGGTTCGCTCTTTTATTATCTCCGCAACGACGCTTTCGACGCACGCAATTTTTTCGACGGTGCCGATAATTCCAAGCTTCGCCTGAATCAGTTCGGCGGCAGTTTTGGCGGGCCGATAATTAAGAACAGGCTTTTCTTTTTCGGCAGCTATGAAGGCCTGCGTCAGCGTGCCGGATTCAACAGCATCGAATCGACGCCTTCGACGGCGGTTCGTGATTTTATTAATTTTTTCGGAACCGCCGACCCGCGTGGGGAAGCCGCACGGGTCACTTTGAACCTCAATGCCGCAGATGCGTTGGCGGCTACCACGCGAATTGCCGCTCTTCGAGGCACAGGGGTAATTAATGCTTTTCCGACCGGCACAGGTACATTGTTCACCGCCGGCGGCGTTTCCAATTCGGCTCAGGTAATTCAGACGAACCGCACAGCCGAGTTGGATGAAGACGCTTTCAGCGGCCGCGTCGATTATAAAATCAGCGATAATTTTAATTTTTACGGACGTTATCAGCTTACTACCGGTGACTTGCTTTCACCGGACGGTACAAGCGGACGATTTATCTCGGCTAAACAGAAGCCTGATAACTTCGTAGCTTCTTTAACACAGGTATACGGCACCAACATTATTAATGAAACAAAATTTGGCATAAACCGCGCGCCAACGGACCTTCTGACTTTGGTCCCTGACGTGACCGGGTTGAGCGGAGTTGATTTATCGTTGACCTCGTTTCGCCTAACCGGAAATATCGTTAGTCCGGGCGTGAATGGCGGCGCATCTACCGGCTTTACCGAGCCTGGCGGTTTGACCCGTCAATCATCGGCGGGAAATGGGCGTGCTCAGCCGATTCGCCCTTCAACATATTCATTTATTGATAACCTTTCGGTTACCCGCGGTAATCACAGCATGAAATTTGGAGGCGAGCTTCGCTTGCTTCGCGTTAATTTCGATCAGCTCGGGGGCATCACATACAGTTACGGCAACCTGACGGACTTTCTGCTCAACCGCAACCTAACAGCTGCATTCATCGGCGATCTGTCGCAGTCGGGAGACTTTAGTGTTGCTACCGACCCGATCACGACGATCAGCCGTCCGTTTGAAGGAGACAGCAAGGGCCGACAGCACTATATAATCGGCTACGGACAGGACGAATGGCGCATTCGCCCGAACATTACTTTAAATTACGGACTTCGTTATGAGTATTACTCGGTCAATCGCGAGAAGGACGACCGCGCCGTTGTCTTTGATCCGCTCAGCGGAACACTTCTGCCTAACGATACGCCCTTATACCAGTCGGCGAAGAATAATTTCGGGCCGCGCCTCGGTATTACCTGGGCACCTGAAGCATTGAACGGAAAGACGGTGTTCCGCGCCGGCGGCGGCCTTTATTATGGGCCGGGACAATACGAGGATTTGATCCAGCCGATCGAAAGTAATGTCTTCCGAACCCAAAGGACTTTTGCCGGCGGTCTAACGACGTCGACCGGAACAACTGTTTCCCAAATCGGCGGCATTCAAACAAGGTTCACCCCACGTGCCTACGATGTTGGCGGATATCGCGTGCCCGAAAAAGTCGGACAGTACGGAATTTCGGTTCAGCAGGAGCTTCCCGGAAGTACGGTCCTTACCGTTGGCTACGTCGGTTCACAAGGACGCAACCTATTTTTGCGAAGTATTACGAACCGAATATTGCCTGGACAGACACTGATCGGATTGGGCTCTCCCCTTCCGGGCGGCTTCGGAGTGGTAAATGTTTGCAGCGTTGCTCTCACAAACGGGGCCTGCACCGCCGGTGTCGTCAATCGAGTCGTTACAATTCGTGAATTTGATACGGTCGGCAAAAGATTGGATACTTTGACGGGAACGATCGTCACCGATCCAACGCAGATTTTACAGCCATTCGGCGAGATCGATTATAAAACCAGCGGCGGCCGCGACCGTTACGACGCCCTTCAAATCCAGATAAACCGGCGATTTACCAAAGGTTTAACGCTGAACGCGCAGTATCAATACGGTAAATCGGTTGGCAACACGCAGGGTTCGAACGAAGCTCAAACGGCACAAAATCCATTTAATTTTGCTGACGAATTCGGCAATAATACCTTTGACATTCGTCATAGCGGAAACATTACCGCGTTGTACGAACTGCCGATAGGCAACGGGCGACGCTTCGATCTGGGCGGCGCCGGTAATGCTCTCCTCGGTGGATGGCAGGTGGGCGGCGTGTATAACGGACGTTCGGGAAGCCCGATAAATGTCTTTATTGCCAGACCCGATCTCGTAGCTGTTTGTCAGGCGGCTCCTTGTACAGTCGGAAACGTTATAGGACTTCCGAGCGGTGCTTTGCCGGCAGGCTATATAGCGGTTGTCAATACACCGGGCGGAAACGCATCGCGTTCGACGCGTCGCCCCGATTTGATTCCCGGCGTCAACCCGTTTCTCGGTGGCAATGGCAATCTACGCTATTTGAATCCGGCGGCGTTTGCGACCCCTTTACCGGGCACATACGGTAACTTGCCGCGTAACTTTTTAAAGGGCCCGACGTTTCATCAATTCGACCTCACGCTCCAAAAACGTTTTGCCATAACGGAACGGGTAAATATGGAGTTTCGCTCGGAAATTTATAATTTATTCAATAAAGCGAATTTCTCCAACCCGCCGGCTGTAATAACGACCAGCGTCGGAAATTTATCGAGTCAAATTCAGCCCGGACAGCCATTTACCGAAGCGGTCGTCGGTCAGTTCGG
>JANMSP010000365.1:0-3799 GCA_031389475.1 Pyrinomonadaceae bacterium | reverse complement strand
GCCTCGTACCCCGAGCTCGACATGGCGGCGGGACGCGTTCGGACCCATCGAGGGCAGACTGAAGGCCTTCAGTTTGTCATGGCGTTTTTCGACCGACTCCATGGCTGGAATATTCAGGCCGCTTCCACCGGGTAAAGCGGTCGCTTCGATAAATAAAACTTCGCCGCCCATTTCGGTCCAGGCCATTCCCGTAGCGACGCCCGGAGGAAGTTCCTTTCGTGCCTCCTCCGGATAAAATTTCGGTGATCCGAGATATTCTTTAACATCGGTAGCCGATATAACGACTTTATCCGACGAGCCTTGAGCCACTTTCAACGCCACTTTCCGCGCTAAAGTTCCAATCGTTCGTTCAAGCTGGCGAACTCCGGCTTCGCGCGTGTAGCGCGTAGTCAAAAGATTGATCGCGTCATCAGTTATTTCAAACTGTTCCGGCGTCAAGCCATTTTCCTTGATCTGCCGGGCGACTTGATACTGCTTCGCGATATTTAGTTTTTCGCGGTCGCTGTAACCGGCGAGCTGTATGATCTCCATCCGGTCGCGGAGCGGCGTCGGAATCGGGCCGAGTTGATTAGCCGTCGCGATAAAGAAAACCTTCGACAGATCGAAAGGCAGATCGAGGTAGTTATCACGAAATGTGCTATTTTGCTGCGGATCAAGAATTTCGAGCAGAGCCGCCGAAGGATCGCCGCGGTAATCGTTGCCGAGTTTATCGATCTCATCCAGCATCATCACCGGATTATTAACGGCGACACGGCGCAAAGCCTGTATTATCCTTCCCGGCATCGCGCCGATATATGTGCGTCTATGTCCGCGCAGTTCGGCTTCGTCGCGCATTCCGCCGAGGCTCATCCGCTCGAATTCACGTCCCAAAGCACGGGCAATCGAACGACCAAGCGAAGTCTTTCCGACTCCCGGAGGTCCGACAAATAATAGAATCGGACTCTTAGAATCCGGCCGCAGCTTTATAACAGCCAAAGATTCCAAAATTCGTTCTTTTATATCTTCGAGGCCGTAATGGTCTTCGTCGAGAATCTTTCGGGCTTCATTGAGATCGAGCTTTTCCTCACTCGATTTTTTCCAGGGAAGCTCAAGAACGTATTCCAGATAGGTACGGATAACATGATAATCCGGTGCCGCCTGCGGCAATTGCTCCATCCGCTTAAGTTCGCGCGTCGCCTCCTTTCGAACGTCTTCGGGCAGATCGGCAGTCTCCAATCTTCCACGCAATTGCTCGGCTTCGGCTTTTTCTCCGCCGCCCTCGTCATCGCCGAGCTCCTTCTGGATAGCCTTCATTTGCTGGCGCAGGATGTAGTCGCGCTGCGATTTATCCATCTCGGTTTGAGCTTCGGTGGCGATCTTCGAGCGGATCTGCATGATCTCAAGCTCGCGAGCAAGTGCGACATGTGTAAGAGTCAAAAGCTCGTCAACGGTTGTAGATTCGAGCATTTTCTGCTCGGTATCGACGCCGAGATCCATCACCGACGCGAGAAAATAAGAAAGCTGCACTGCATCGGTCTGCGTCATGACCGCCATGCGAATTTCGGGCGGAATATTTGGAAGCAGTGCCAATGCTTCCTGGATCATTCCCTGAATGTTACGTTTGAGCGCTTCGATCTCTTCTTCATCGGTTCTCGTCAAATCAGGCAAAATCTCGACCTTCGCCTTTAAGTATGGCTGGTCGCCGATCCATTCGGTGACGCGAAAACGATCCATGCCCTGAACGATCAGCTGCATTACGCCTTCGTTTCGCATCATTCGTTTAACGTTCACGATAGTTCCGATCTGGAAGAGATCGTCATATTTCGCTTCGTCGCCGGTCACGTTCTCGGATTTCGTGGTGATGCACGCGAGCAGCTTTTCCTCGGTCGAAAGCGTTGCCTCAACCGCCTTCATCGAGCGCTCACGCCCGACCGCCAGCGGCACGACTGTCTCAGGAAACAGGGTCGTATTCTGAAGCGGCAGCACCGGTATCTCAAACGGCTCCGGCATCGGCGGCGGCAATTCAATCGGCGTTTTCTGTGTATTTTCTTCTGCCATATCAGTTTATTTTTCCGCTTTTCAGTCGTTCAATTTCCGACCTCAATTTCTCCATTTCAACCGCCGATTGTGCCTTCAGTCGCTCCAATTCGCCTTCGGATTCTTCCAGCGTTCGTAAAAACTCGTTAGCTTTCGGATCAAACAGTCGAAAATTATTTTCCGTTCGCACAATCTCCAAACCCAGAAGAGGCGTAAAAATCCGATCGCTATCTACCGGCGCCGAAAGAAGTCTTTCGCCTTTTCGGTGAAATGCCAATATCGGCGCCGGAAGGTATGCAAATTCCGGGTCGAGAATATAGTATTCTTCGACGCCAAGCTCTCCGTAAATTTCCAGCTTTTCGCTTATATCGGTTTTCCAGATCCTCAGGGAAGAGACCTCAAAAATTACCTGCGGCGCCACGTTCTCCTTCCATATCTGGTAGCTTGAACGCTCGTGATTATGCACTCCGAAAGCAATCAGGATATCCGGCGCATACCATTTGTTCGGATTACCTTCATCGTAATAGAGGTTCATATTCGCCGAAAGAAAAACATCTTCGCGCTTTTTTAGATATAACTTTAATATGTTGAAAAAATTCGCAACCAAGCCGATGTGTATTGATGTTTCGCCCATATCGTCTTCCCTTTGTTCGGGATAGACTATTTGTTTCTCTTCCGTGTCCCCCGGATAAAAAATTTCCGCGCGGTGTAACAAGGCTTGTTCCAAAACTTCCGGCATACTATTTTCCTCCTGCCTTTTTCAAACGAATGATGAGCAATCCATTCTCAAACATATGATCCAAAACGACATTGTCTATAGATGACGGAAATGTCAGCGTCTTCTCGAAACTGCTGTACGTTATTTCCATCTGCTGATAGGAAAACCCGACGCCGCACGATTTATCACGGCGGGCACCTGCGATATATAGAACGTTTCCCTGCACGTCGATCTGCATATCTTCGACCGAAACGCCGGCCAACTCGACCTTTACGACCCATCCATCCGCCGTCTGGTAAACATCCGCCGCCGGATACCACGGCTTCGCGAGCGGCTGCGGCGCTTTCGACGTCCCGATGAACTGGAAATAACGATTGGTGATTTTAGCCATGTAACAGTGGTCAGTGGTCAGTGGTCAGTGGCCAGTGGTCAGTTTCTTTCCTGCACCCGCCAACGATCACCGCTTATTTTTTACTCCAAAAACTTGAGCCGCTCGATATTTCTTCTAAAGTTTCGGCGATCTCGCGTTCGTCTTCCATTTCGAGGGCGATGTCGGCCATCGCAATAATTCCCGCGAGTTCGCCGTTTGCGTTGACTACCGGAATACGGCGAACTTGTTTGTCACCCATCAGCCGAATCGCTTCGAACACGAAATCATCGGGCAGGACGGAGAATATCTCGCTCGTCATTGCCTCGCCTATGGTTGAATCCGCGTCTTTTCCATCCGCAATCGAGCGCACGACTATATCGCGGTCGGTCACGATTCCAACGAGCTTGCCGTCCTCGATCACCGGAATCGAACCCATATCACCGTCGCGCATGATGACGGCGGCCTCTTGCAGCGTCGTGTGTCGAGTCGCGATTTTGACGCTCCCGGTCATTATATCGCGGCACCGCATACGCGCTTTGGCGTTTAGATTCGTTTCGCTCATTAAAAACTCCTTTTCATTATTTTGTTAGACTCTCGTGAATAAAGCAAGCAGTATTATTTTCGATTTCAGATTTGCGATTTGCGATTTGAATAAGCAAAACTTGAAGAAGGTGAAGAAGCCCGCACGTTAGTAA
>JANMSP010000342.1:0-10794 GCA_031389475.1 Pyrinomonadaceae bacterium | reverse complement strand
ACCGGTCGATTTCTGGAAGAACAACAAAGTTAAACATTTGTATTTAATATACACAGAATTCCATCTGTGCGTTAAAGTTCCTCCCGGATCGAAATTTAGCTCCCATAAAAATTAAAAAATAAGAATGAAACTTGCAGCTTTTCTCGCAAAGGCTTTCTTCACTTTCCTTTTTTCACTCATTTTCGTCGTTTTTGTCTCGGGTCAAAACGATCGCGTAAAATCCGACCTGGGAAAATCATTTAAGAAGTTCGACGTCGTCCGTGCGAATCCATCGGGCAATGCGAATAGAAAGAGCCTGAAATTCAGCGCGTCAGGCCGCAATTTCGACCTGCAATTGGAGGCGAATGACATTCGTTCTTCACGTTACCGCGCCGAAGATTCACGAATTATGGGTCTTTTCTCATTGGAAATGCCCGAAGTTAATACTTATAAAGGAAAGATCGCAGGCGAGGCAAATTCGGAGGTTCGCGTATCGATCAACGGTAATTCCGTCAAGGGCTTTTTCGCGGCCGGCGGCGAGCGGTTCTTCATCGAACCGGCAACCAGATACTCAGATTTTGCCAAAACGGACGAAGCCGTCGTTTACCGCGAGGAAGATTCGCTCAATCAGGAACCTTTCTTCTGCGAGACCGACGTTCCCGGACAGATCGAATACGGAAAGGAAATGGCTTCCGGTTATTTTACGGAACAGGCCATTGTGGCCCGCGATATTGAAATTGCGACCGAAGCCGATTTCGAATATGTAACAACGCTCGGCGGGGCGGCCGCGGCGAATAACGAAATACTCGCGATCATGAATATGGTCGAGGGCACTTTTGCCGCCGAGCTCAATCTTTCGATCAGTATCGTTTACCAGCATACGTGGTCGGCCGCCGATCCATTCGCGGGAGCGAATTCGAGTGCCGTCCTGACAAATTTTCAGAATCACTGGAACGCCAATTTTCCGAACGCAACTGTGCCACGCGACGCCGCCCACCTTTTCACCGCGAAGCCGAATGTGCTTTCGCAGGGAATCGCGTATTTGGGTGTGATGTGCCGCAGGCCGGACGCATCGTATGGAGTCAGTGGCTATATAAGCTGGGCGCCGGGAAAATACCTCGTTCCGGCACATGAACTCGGACATAATCTCGGCGGTAATCACGCCGAAGGCGCCCAAAGCTGTGCCAATACTTTAATGAATGCCACTCTCAGCGGATCTACCGCGATGTCATTCTGCTCGTTCTCACGTAACGAGATCGGGACATTCGTGGCGGCTAATTCTGGGTGCCTGGGAACTCCGGCTCCTACTCCTACTCCGACACCGACGCCGGGTTCTCCTTCAGGTGCACGCTTCGATTTCGATGGCGACGGGCGTTCGGATATTTCATTATTCCGTCCCTCGGACGGCTTTTGGTATCTGAATCAAAGCACTGCGGGCTACAACGAGACCCGTTGGGGATTGACCGGCGACATTGCCGTATCGGCGGATTATGACGGCGACGGCAAAGCCGACCGGGCCGTCTTTCGTGCAGGTGCATGGTACCGCATCCGGAGCTCCAACGGTTCAATGGAAACAATAAATTTCGGCCTTCCCGGAGATATTCCGGCACCCGCCGATTTCGATGGCGACGCTAAAGCGGACATCATCGTCTATCGCCCGTCGAACGGCACCTGGTACAGGCTGTCAAGCCTTACCGGCGGCTATTCGGCCATTCAATTTGGGCTGACCGGTGACATTCCGATGACAGCGGATTATGACGGTGACCGTAGAGCGGACATCGCCGTGTTTCGGCCGTCGGACAGTAATTGGTACAGGCTGAACAGCAGCGACGGCGGATTTTCGGTGATCCGATTCGGTCTGTTGGGAGACAAACCGGTTTCAGGCGATTTCGACGGCGACGGCAGGGCGGATATAAGCGTCTGGCGACCATCGAACGGAACCTGGTATATGATCCGAAGCTCAAATACCTCATATAACAGCGTCGCGTTCGGACTGCTCGGCGATATTCCGACCGCCGCCGATTTCGACGGTGACGGCAAAACGGACCTGAGCGTTTACCGCCCGGCGAACGGTACTTGGTACAGCCTGCTCAGCCGGAACGGAAATGTTTCGACAGTCCAGTTCGGCCTGACAAATGACAAACCGGTGCCATCGTATTACCTTCAGTAATCCGCGTTTGTTGTGTTGTTAATTGAAAATGTTGGCCGAAGAATCGCGTTCCGTTCCGTCTTGTTCGTTTTGTTCCGTGGTTAAAATTCTTTTTTCACCACGGAACGAGACGGAACCGGATGAACGAAAATCGGACCTATGTCCACCGGGCAATAAAAAAGAAAAATGGACAATGCCGGATTTAATTCCGGCATTGTCCATTCTACATTTTATCGCCTTATTCGATTCCCTCGAGAGGAAATAAATGATCGATAAATTCCAGGTGCAGCCGGACGATGCCGTCACCGCCGACGCGTTTGCCGCGGACTATCGAAATAATTGTAACGCCTTGGCGATCGCTTCGAACTCGGATGAATGAGCCGATCTCGACGTTGAACGAAGTAAAAACCGCGGCTCCGCCGAGGCTTAGATTTTCGGTTACGCTTACTTCGCTGGCGGCAACATCGCCGTTTTCATCGAGCAGTTCGAGCAGAAGCGATTCAGGGATCGAAAACCGCGAATGGCGGCGAAGGTGCACCGGCAAATCGGATTCGTCCGGGTTGGCCGCGGCTTCGGAGATTTCCCAAAGTCCGCCGTCGGCCCGCTCCGCCAGATCGTATAATTTCGCAGGGTTTTCGTCGTATCCGGGAGGCGGTATCTTCCCGATGAAAGCAATACCGATCGCATAAGTTCTCGTTGCCGGATTGTCACCGATTCCAAGGCAGCGGCGGACCAATCCCCAGACTTTGTATTGCGGCTCGAGGTAATCATAACAGCGAAGCTGCCGCGGCATCGGCGAACGGAGAAGTACGAGGCGGCCGCGTTTTACGGGCCGCCGCAAAATAAAACCGGCACCGAATCCGGAAACGTCTTCCAGCCGCGTTACTTCACTCCATGAATTTTTCTCGTCCACGCGGACCTCGACCCGCGACGGCAGAGCAAGTGAAAACCGCTGGATTCGCCGGTTGTCTTTATCTGTGACGGTTGTTGACATTATAGAGATTCCTATTGAAGAAATAATTGAACTTGCGTGATTTTGTAAAGTCTGGAAAAGGTGGAAAAGCGGAGTCCGGCAAGGGTCTCACAAGTTGCGCATCAGGTCTAAAACCTGTAAAATAATACTATCATTAAACGTTGTTTAATTCCAAGCTTTTTTAGTGTTTAAGTTTGATTTTTAGTATTCTGTCGCGTCGCGACAAGTGATTTTAGCCGTGGGTTTCAACCCACGGTGAGCTCAACAAATGATTTCGTCGCGTCAGCGACGACTGATGTTAACGATGTGACTCAGTTGCCGCTGACGCGGCAAGCCGAACGTGCCAAATACCGTGGGTTGAAACCCACGGCTAAATTCAAATATCGCTACGCGATACAAATAATAAATGGATTCACTTCTTGACCGCAATCAAATAAATATCGAAGACGAGATGCGCCGGTCGTATCTCGATTATGCCATGTCCGTCATCATCGGACGTGCCCTGCCGGACGTTCGCGACGGCCTCAAACCGGTTCACCGCCGCGTTTTATGGGCGATGCACGAGCTTGGCAATACGAGCAATAAGCCGTATAAAAAATCGGCCCGCATCGTCGGCGACTGTATCGGCAAGTATCATCCGCACGGCGATCAGTCGGTTTATGACGCCCTTGTCCGTCTCGTGCAGGAATTTTCGATGCGTTATCCGCTCGCCGACGGGCAGGGAAATTTCGGCTCGATCGACGGTGATAACGCGGCCGCGATGCGGTACACCGAGGTCCGTTTGCAAAAGCTGACCAACGAAGTGCTCGCAGACATCGAAAAGGAAACCGTCGATTTCCAGCCGAATTACGACGAATCGCTTTCCGAACCGAAGGTGATGCCGACACGTGTTCCTTTGCTTCTAGTCAACGGCTCCGAAGGAATCGCGGTCGGAATGGCGACAAAAATCCCGCCGCATAACCTGACGGAAGTCCTGAATGCGACGATTGCCACGATCAAAAATCCGGCGATCTCAATCGACGACCTTATCAAATTCATTCCCGGCCCCGATTTTCCGACCGCCGGATTTATCTACGGTCGCGATGAAATTCACCGTGCATATCACACCGGCCGCGGCATCGTTCAAATGCGTGCCCGTGCCGCCATCGACCGCATCGGCCGCGGCGACCGCGAGAAGGACGCAATTGTCATTACCGAAATTCCTTATCAGGTCAATAAGGCCCGTCTGATCGAGAAGATCGCCGAGCTTGTTCACGAAAAGAAACTTGACGGTATTTCCGAGCTACGCGACGAATCCAATCGCCTCGGAATGCGCATCGTCGTTGAACTGAAACGCGACGCGATCCCGCAGGTCGTGCTCAACAAGCTTTATAAGCTGACGCCGATGCAGTCGTCGTTCGGCATTATCAACATCGCGATTGTTGACGGCCAGCCGAAACTGCTCAATCTCAAGCAGATCATCGAGGCGTTCATCGAATTCCGCAGGGAAGTCGTCCGCCGCCGTACCGAATTCGAGCTGCGCAAAGCTCAGGCACGTGCGCACATTTTGGAAGGCTTGAACAAAGCAATCGACGCGCTCGATTACATTATTCCGCTGATCCGCAATTCGCGGGCGGTCGATGAAGCAAAATCATGGCTGACCGCCAGATTCGACGGCATCGACGAGGTCACAAACTGGCGCGGAGTCGCGTCTGACAAACCGATTTCCGGATTTCTCAAAGACCTGCAAAAGATCATCGGCGAACTCGGTTTCAGCGATATTCAGGCGCAGGCGATCTTGGACCTTCAGCTTCGCAGGTTGTCGGCACTTGAACGTCAGAAAATTCTCGACGAATACGAAAGCATCATCAAGCACATCGCCGAACTCGAAAATATTCTGCAAAACGAAAGCGTTCTGCGGCAGGTAATTACCGAAGAGCTTCAGGAGATCAAAAAGGTTTTCGGCGACGAGCGAAAGACCGAGATCATTGACATGGGGGTGGACTTCACTATCGAAGACCTGATTCCCGACGAAGATGTGGTTATCACCGTGACGGTTGCGGGCTACATTAAACGGACACAGGCAGCGATTTACTCGCAACAGGGACGCGGAGGCAAGGGCCGGCTCGGCGCAACTGCGAAGAACGAGGACATCGTTGAACACCTTTTCATCGCTTCTACCCACGCATTCCTGATGATCTTTACCGATGATGGTCAAGTCTTCAAAATGAAGGTCCACGAGATACCGGAAGCCGCACCGGCAGCCCGCGGAAAGGCTGTGGTGAATCTCGTTCAGCTTTCATCCGAACGTAAACTCGTGGCCGTTATGCCGGTTCGTGATTTCAGCGAGACGACTTATCTGACGATGGTGACGAAACACGGCATCGTGAAAAAATCGTCGCTGGCCGATTACCAGAACATCCGCGCAAACGGTATCAACGCTATTAATATCGACGAAGGTGACGAACTGCTCGACGTAATACGCACCGACGGTACGAAGCAGGTTCTCATCGCAACGCACGACGGTATGGCGGTTCGTTTTAACGAATCGGATGTCCGGCCGATGGGCAGAGTCGCGAGAGGTGTTCGCGGCGTTAATCTCAAACCGGGTGACTATGTGGTGGCGGTTTGCGCGATCTCACCCGAAGGCGTCGAAAAAATCCTTTCGATTTCTGAAAAAGGTTTTGGCAAGCAAACACTGGCGTCCAGCTACCGCCTGACCAAACGTGGCGGCAAAGGCGTTATCAACATGAAAACGACCGCCAAAACCGGCAAGGTCGTGGCTTCGTTTCCGGTCGATGAAGATTCCGAGGTAATAATTATCACCCAGCAGGCCAAGCTGATCCGGCTCGATGTAGACAAGATCCGCAAAACCGGCAGAAGCGCACAGGGCGTAATGTTAATTCGCACAGGAACCGACGACCTTGTAACGAGCGCGTCACTGATCGAACCGACTGGCGATGAATCCGCACCGGACGATATCGAGATCGGCGAGATCGACGAATAGTCTATAATTGGCAGCAAATAAAAGGCTTGGTCCGTTATGGGTCAAGCCTTTTTTGTTCAATGATTTGAAGTGTTAGCCACAAATTACACGGATGACACTAATTGGTTTTATTTTATTCGTGCGATTCGTGTAATTCGTGGCTAAACTATTCATCCTGGAGGCATTATTCCGCTATGAAATTCAAATCGCTTAAATTATCCGTAAGGGTAACAACTTGCGATGCGAACTGATGACGCTTCGACGTAACGGTCATCACATACGATTCGCCCGCCGGCAGCTCGCTGATCAGGTAATAGCCGAACGAACTAGTATTCACCCGCCGCGAAATGCCGTTTCCATTCGTTATTGTCACGACGGCGTTTCTGATACCTGCACCGTCGCCTGTGACCACACGCCCCGAAACCGAAACTCCCGCCGCCGTCGGAACGAACGCCGTGCAGGCGAAAGCGCGCGGCGTGATGATGAGCGACCAGCCTTGGAACACTCCTGCATCCAGGTTGAACTGGTCTGACGCATTCGCTCTCCAAGCTCCGAGAGAGCTCGATCCGTCGAAATTGCTTAATTGCGGCGTCGCATCCGGGGCCGGGAAGCCGAGCGTCGTCCACACCGGTGAATTGAAGACGGGTCTCCACGTGCCGGTATACGGCGCTTGGGCGTTGGTGGCGTTGAGGATTTCGCCCGGGGCTGCCGCATCGTCATCGAGAAGCATGTTGGTTACATTATCTCCTTCACCGCCGCCGGTGACCCCTCCGCCGAGGCGTGCCAAAAAGTCGGAGCCATAACCGTTCGGGCCTTTGACGCTAAACGTCAAATCACCTGGGAAGGTGTGCGTGATGGAATCAATACGCACGTTTACGTCGGCAATCTCGAAATCGTCGGTGACATTGAGCGTGTCGCCGACGCCGGCCGGCCGATTATCCACAATCGGCAAGCCGAGAGTGCCGCGCGTGTAAGTTACCGGTGCGAGCGTACCGGAAGGCGCTCCGAGACGAAGTGTGAAGTTACGCGCAACGGTTCCGAGCGAACTCGTAATCGTCAGCGTAAAATTCATACTCGTTCCGCAAGCCGCCGCCGCGGGAGATCGCGCCACGATGTTAAAGGAATTGCGGTTGGCGTTCGAATTCGGCGCAATATTCGGATAAGTCGTGGAAGGGCTCAGAATAGTTACGCCGGGTGTTGAGGACGACATCGTCGCCGTCACACCGGTCGCGGTTTTCGAAGCGGAGCGCCACGGGTTTCTGAGATTTATCTCGAAGCGGAACGACTCGTTCGGATCAATAAATCCGGAAGCGTTGCCGATGGTGTCGGTAATCGCGACGGTATTTATGTCGAGATTCGTAGCCAGGGTAGATTCGGCCACCCCGATGTGCGGCGAAACTCCAACGAAAGAAACCCGGTTCGGAACTCGTGAGCCGTAACCCAAACCGCGGTCGGCGAAACCGTTCCAGATCGATTCTTCGTTTGCGCAGGCGTTTGTCGCACAGTCGGCGTTGATTAATGCATCGCGGGCCTGAATGAACGAAGGATTTGCCGGCGTCAGCTTCATCGCGTCCGTGACGATCTGAAGCGAGATCTGGTTTCCTACCGGGACGCTGCCGCCATTCGCGGCAATGATTCGGCTGCGGACTTCCCAGAGCGTCAAAGCCCATAGTTCACCGGTATTATGAACTTCGCCTGCACCACCTATATTGAATCCGAGCGGGTCGGGAGCAATACCGCCCAAAAGGCTATTGGTCGTCTGGTCCACGTCCGCCCACGTCATCGGGTTAACCGTGTTGACGGTCGAATACGGAAAACGGCGGATGCCGTAAACATAGTTGTCGACATAAGTAGTAACTCCGAACGCTTTGTATGTCGCGTATGCTCCCGACGCATAGTTAAGGTTAGGATTGTCCGAGGCGGCGCTGTTGAGCAGAGCCATCGCGTAAAAGTCGGACCAGCCCTCGCCCAGACCTCGGCCGATGTCCCAAGTCAGCCCGGTACTGTTGCCGACGATGCGGTTCGAAGTACCGTGCGTCAATTCATGGATCAGAATTTCGGTATCCAGCCCGCCGTCGCGGTCGATAATCGGTCCCGTGAATATGAACATTTGGGACCGGCCGGAAGTTCCGTCGGGTGGCGTCGAAAAGTTTGCGTTATTCGTTCCCGACGCGTCCTGAACGTCAATTAATACGCGGTCGTTGCCCACTCCGCCGCCGCCGAAATTGTTATTCTGGAAATTACCGGCCGCCGGATTGAAACCGAGGGCGAAAAGTTTATCGTGGTACCAATTGGTAGCGTAAAATTGCTGGGTAAGCGAGCCGCGCCGAAATTGATCAAAGACATTCGTTCCGCTTGCTCCTGGTCCGGTCGGCGACTGACCGGCTTCGGGATTGCCGCCCTGCGGAGCAGGAAGAAAGCCGGTCTGGAAATCACGCAGTGTGGTTCCTAAAAAATCTCGGTTTCGAGCATTTGCATCGGCATTTCCCGTCGGCCTGCCGTTGCCGTCAAGAACTCCCGTTACGGCAGCATCGCAGACATCATTTCCCGCGCCGTCGCGGTCAAGACAAGCGAGTACGTTGTTGCCGATCGTTTGTGTTTGAGCTGCCGTGCAGATGCCGCCCGGGCAATCGTCGATCCAGCCGTTCGGGCTTGCGGTAATGTTCTGCGCCGCGAACATCGAAACGATGGTCGGGGCAATTCCGGCAAACTGCGTTCCGGCGCCTGGAGCGGCTGCCGAAGGCGACTGCGGCGCCGGGCTGTCCGCCGGAGTTGTGCCGTCTGCCTGCACATAAACCCTGAACCGCGCGTCGTGCGTCGATGCATCCGACCGGATGTTCTTAAGCCATAATTTTGAGCCGTCCCGGGCGTCAACCAGAATGTACCAATCAGCATCGGTGCCGAAAATGATTTGGGAATAAGCAGGAACCAGAACGCCGGGCGCGACGGGAAAATAAACGACCTTGCTCGTCACCCGCCCGGCGATATTCGGATCATTGGCTTTTATCGTTACTTTGAGTTCGTCTGATTCGTCGGCAGTTATCTCCATTTTCCCGGTGTCGAGATCAACGCCGAAATGTTCCATCGTTAGGCGAAGTGCATCCTGTGGCGAAAGCAGATCTTCAAGGCCGGACGCGATTTCCGACGAACCCGGGATCATCGAGCCGAGCGAACGAATAATCTGCCCGTCGCGATCGAGGATAAAACGGGTCTCGCTTTGAAAAACAGGGCGTCCGTTGACGATCTGCTCGACACGGACCATTCGCAGGCCGCTTTCCGGGCTGATGCTTTCACCGATAAAATTCAGGTTCGCGATCTCGTCACTATTGAGTCCGTAAAGGCCGTTATTCTCAGTAATAAAATCCCGGACAATCTCAAAACCCGAGAGCTCCTTCGCCGGTCCGGTCAATCCTTCCGTGCTTCTCACGATTTCGACGGCACCGGTCAGCGGCGAAAGATCGATTTCCGCACCGGGCTTTTCTGTTCTCAATCGCGCCAAACCCGCGTCGATGTCCGATCTTTGCCGGATTGCTGTCTGCACGAAATCGGCGGCGGAACCGCGTAAACTATTTTTGGAGATATTTTCAATATTCTCCATGCCGGAAAGACGAACGTCGAAGTTCGGAAATCTTTTTGGATCGGATTTGGGAGCAGAACGGATGCTCGCTGCCGTCGATGCCGACTTACTTTCACCCAAAAGCAGTTCCTGCGCTCCCGACGTCATTGCGACTATCATTAGCGTCGCCAGCACCGTAAAGACCAAAACCGTCCTTACGCTCAGATAAAACGGCAAGCTGCTCTGCGCTTTCGTGTTAGCGGTTTCCCCCGCTGCCGGTTTTACAATTTTGACGACATGAAAAAGAATGCGGCTTAAAAGTGACATAGCGATAACTCCTCCCGGCTTACTACCGTTTCCGTAAATGCTGATAATTATTCAGTGAAAACTTGCTGGGAGGTGGCATCGAAGTATGCTCGCGGCATAATGACACATTTTAATCCGCAACACAACCTATTTCTCGCAGCAGCCTGACACCCTTTTTCAAACTCTCCTACGCGGGGTTCTAATAAGCATAAACTTATGACCTTCAGGTCAAACCGCGGCTATCGTCCGCTTGCTTTAGTTTTCGAGATCGTGGTCACTGTTGCCAGATCGAGCACCAGAATTCCATCGTCATTCTCGACGCGGTTAAAGGTCAGCGTCTTGTCGGTCTCGATCCCGTTGTGCCGCATAAAGGGCAATCCGTGAATAATCAGGTTCAGTCCGCCCTTGCCTTTTACAGGAAATGCATTCGGCGTGTCCGGCTCGGCGGGCCTTAATCCGATCATGCCGTTTGTTTTATCGAACAGCAGCGTTACCGAATCCGGCGCGCCGAACAATTCGTGGGCAATACGGTTCATCAATATAACTCCCTTTTGATTTAGGGTAACGTGCGGCGTGTCCTTTAGGTATTTGTTCGGCACGCCTTGAAATTCATTCCATCTTCTATACATATCGTTTTATTCACTCCTGATAATTCGTTGCATCTATGCAACGTTGAATCATAGTAGCAACAATTGTTTCATTTGTAAATAGTTTTTTTTCGTAAGTAATGAATATATTAGGTTCTGTTGACATTTATTTACGATAAATTGCCATTAGCTTTAGCTAGCAGTCGGAATTGTTAGAATGAATGGCTTTAGCCAAACTTCTTTCAATGAATTCCGATTGGCTTCAGCTAAAGCTAAACG
>JANMSP010000337.1:0-3792 GCA_031389475.1 Pyrinomonadaceae bacterium | reverse complement strand
GTTCAATACAGCGATCACGATAATCAATTAGTGCTCGTCGTGGACGATATCGAAAAAGGAAAAGCGGTATCCAATGAGTGGAAGCGACAGGTAGAATCCTAATCTCGTGGTGTTGGCTTTCTTTGCGTACCTCGCGGCTTTGATTTGCGGCTTTGCGTGAGAATCTTAAAGCAGTTTCACGCAAAGCCGCGAAGTACGCCAAGCAAGATTAAGTAGAAAAGGTAAACTCAAAATATTAACCGGCACCACATATGTGGGACACTACCCAGCAACAGATGTAATTGCATTCCGGATAAATGTCTATGCCTAACCTGCCTGAAAAAAGCGCCCTCGATTACTTTCCTGAGGAAATAGATTATCCGTCGTTGAAGGCGGCGGCAAAGATCTGTGAAGGCTGCGACCTATATAAGATCGGCACACAGACCGTTTTTGGTGACGGCGGTATTAGATCAAAACTGATGTTCGTTGGCGAACAGCCCGGCGATGAGGAAGACATAGCGGGTTTGCCGTTTGTCGGCCCTGCCGGACGGCTGTTTGACAAGGCTCTGGCCGAGGCAGGGATCGACCGTAATACGGCGTATGTGACAAACGTCGTCAAGCATTTCAAATGGACGCCGCGCGGAAAACGGCGGCTACACGAAAAGCCGAAAGCGAGCGAGGTCGAAGCGTGCCTCCCCTGGCTTGCAGCCGAATTGGACGTGGTGAATCCGCGAATATTGGTTTGCCTCGGAGCCACCGCCGCACAGGCTTTACTTGGCAAAGACTTTCGCGTAACGAAAGAACGCGGCATGTGGCTCGATTCGCCAATGGCGGAAAAAGTCATCGCAACAGTGCATCCGTCATCGATACTTCGTGCTCCTGATCCCGAGGCACGGGAGAACCAGTATCGCGAATTCGTCTCGGACTTGATGATCGTCGCTCGCGAATTGTAACCACGCTGGTTGAATCATCGCTTCCCAGAAAAAAACTATTTATACGACGCCCTATCGCGAAGGCGAGGCCCGGAACGGTTTTATGCTGAGCCATTTGGTTCGCTTTCGCGTCCGGCCAGAAACAAATACGAATACATCGCGATTCCCGTAACGATTCCTGTCGCAACCTTAAACGCCGGATGAATTCCCGAAGGTGAAATAAAGCCCTCGATCAAGCCTGCAACGACCAGCAAAAGAGCGCAGCCGATGACAATCCTCGCGGCTTCCATTCCGGTTTTTTTTAACGCCTGAGAGCGGGTCAGGTCGCCCGGATTTATTATCGCGTACCCGATCATCATTCCGGCTCCGCCCGCGATGAAGATGCACGAAAGCTCGATCACGCCGTGGCCGACCATGAAATTCACGAGTTCGGTGCCGAACGCCGGACTTGCCGCAAAGCAAACACCGAGCACACCGCCGATGCTGAGGCCATTCACCACAAGAACATAGATCGTCCCGATGCCGAGAAACGCTCCGAAGGCAAATGCTTTGAACGCTACAAGAATGTTATTGCTGAACAGAAACACCGATCCGATCTGGTTCGCTTCGTTTAGCTTTAACCACCATCTTGTGTCCGTTTCGGCAGCTGCCCTGATTTGTTCGAGGCCTAGCACCTGTGCAAAAGACTGATCGTAGTAGCACAATATAAACGACCCGGTCGCAAAAAACATAAATACGCCGAAGGCCAATAACGAATAACGCAAACTTCGCCGAAAAGCACGCGGAAAGTCTTCCGAGAAAAATTTCCAGATAAGGTTTGCACCTTGGTTTTCAGCACGGTAGATCTTGCCGTGGGCACGGATCACGAGGCTGTTCAAATAATTAATTAAGTTCGGATCACGCGTCTCCGACCGGGCAATCGCAAGGTCTGCCGCGGCTCGCCGGTAAAGCTCACCGAATTCGCGCACTTCCATTCGCGAAAGCCCGCGTAGTGAAGTGCCGGACAGCATCGAAAGCAAATACTCGAGCTTTTGCCAATTGTCTTTGCGTTCGTCGATAAAGCGGTTCATTCTGCTTTGAAGTTTAGAATCAACTGATTTGAATGGCAATTTATAAAGTGAGATTTCTGTGAGATAATAATAGATTGATGAGGCAAAAATCATGACTATCAGAGAACAGTTAATCGCCAAAGTTCAGGACCTTCCGGACCGAGTTTTACCGGAGGTTTTTGAGATTGTAGAAGAGATCGAAGAAAAAGAAAAAAGGCCGAGTTTGATGCAGCGCCTTCGGGAAATAAAAATTGATGGCCCACCTGATTTTTCAAGAAATATTGATCTATATTTAAACGGAGAAAAACAATTTGATGAAAACATTGATTGATACTTCGTTTATCGTCGCGCTTATTAATCAGAAAGACGAAGAACACGATAAAGCTCTGAGACTGTCGGCGGAATTTGAAAGAAAAGAAATGGTTGTGACGGATGCAGTTTTGCTGGAAATCGGTAACAGTCTTTCCAGGGGCTTTAAGCAAAGTTGTGTCGAAACAATTGATGGGTTGATCGAATCCAGTGAAGTAACTATTGTCAGGCTTGATGAAACGCTCTTCGATAAGGCCTTCCATTTATATAAAACGCATACCGATAAGACTTGGGGTCTCGTGGATTGTATTTCGTTTATCGTAATGAAGGAGCATGGCATAACTGAAGCCCTGACGTCAGACAGGCACTTCGTCCAAGCCGGGTTCCACGCGTTGATGCTCGATGCCGTCAACTAACCTTCCTAAATCCGACTCCACATTGCCAACCTCGCATCGTAAATCTAAAATCTAAGCTTACGCATGTCCGACGAAGCAAATAAATATCACGAAGAGGAGCAGATAGGAAAGACCTACGACTTTCGCGTCGTAAAGCGCCTGTTGACTTACCTGAAGCCTTATTGGCATTGGGTAGCGGTAGCTTTGACGCTAACGCTTTTCACGAATATTCTCGTCAGTTTACAGCCTTTGTTCACGAAGATCGCGGTTGACGATTTCATCGTTCCGAAACAAGTGGATGGCATTTGGCTGTTCGCACTGGCATTTTTCGGCGTGTTTTTATTTCGCTTTATTTTCTCTTATACGCAGGAAATCTTGCTGAATAAGGTTGGACAGATGGTGATGTTCGATCTCAGAACCGAGATATTTACAAAACTGCAGCATCAGGAAGTCGCTTACTACGACCGTTATCCGGTGGGCAGGATCGTCACGCGGCTAACATCCGATGTCGATGCTCTGAACGAGCTTTTTACTTCGGGCGTTATCGATGTGCTCGGCGATTTGGTCGTGATCTTCGCAATCATCGGGATGATGTTCTGGCTGGATTGGAAACTCGCGATTGTTTCATTAATTACGGTTCCGCTGCTTTTCGCATCAACAAACTGGTTTCGCAAACACGCCCGTAATGGTTTCGACCGAGTTCGCACTCGTAACGCAAAACTCAATGCCTTTCTGCAGGAATATATTTCAGGCGCTCAGACCGTTCAGCTTTTGAACGCAGAAGATAAGGCGCAGAAACGGTTCCACGACATAAACGACGATTACCGTAACGCCAACGTCGAGACAATCTATTACTATTCGATATTCTATCCGCTCGTCGATTTTATCGGAGCGGTCGGCATTGCGGTCGTCATATTCTTTTTCGGTTATGAATATTTAAGCGGAATGTCCTCAGCAGAAGCTGGATTAACCGTCGGAATTCTGGCGTCATTTATCCAGTATTCGCTGCAATTGTTCCAGCCGATCCGCGATCTTTCGGATAAGTTTAATGTGCTGCAGGCGGCAATCGTTGCATCGCACCGGATATTTATCCTGCTCGATCTGGACATCGATATCAAAAGTCCGGCT
>JANMSP010000314.1:0-4386 GCA_031389475.1 Pyrinomonadaceae bacterium | reverse complement strand
TACCGCCCTTGCTAACGCGCGGGCTTCCGCAATTGGTTGCGGTAATTTAGTTTACACAGCACTATGTTCTGTTGAAATAAGGGAAATAATGGACGGAAAGTGTTCTTTTCGTCTTGTTCGGATTTCGTTCCTCTTGTTGCGAAGCAGGGCGGTCGGATTTAAGTCTTTACCACTGAATAAGAGAACAAAATCCGAGTAAAAGGAATAAGAACGAGAGAATATTATCCGCTGAATGCATTGTTTAGCGCAAAAATCTCTATATCAAGAGAACCTAGCCTTCGGTAAGTTCCTAATAGTGTGTTGCCGCTTAACATTCTGGGCTTACTTTTGTTCTTTGGCTTTCCTTGGCGTCCTTCGCGGCTTTGCGTGAAACCTCTTTCTCACGCAAAGCCGCAAATCAAAGCCGCGAAGGACGCAAAAAAAACGAACAACACAGAATTAGGACACTACCTAGCCTTCCAATATTTTTCTTTTCAACTCTTTAACTTCAGCCTTAAGCCGTTCGATGCTTTTTACATGAGCATTCTGGCGTTTGTATTCGGCTAGCGGCTGGATTGGCGTTCCCCACCAGACGCCCGGACGGACGATCTTGCCGGGAAGAACGCCGGCCTGCGAGCCGATAATTGCACCGCTTTGCACGCGGGCATGATCGCCGAAACCGACCTGACCGCCGATAACGCAATCGTCTTCGATAATTACGCTGCCTGAGATTCCGGTCTGGGCCGCGATCACGCACCGTTTGCCGATTTGGACGTTGTGGCCGACCTGCACGAGATTATCGATCTTTGTGCCGGAACCGATTCGAGTTTCACCTAAGGCTCCCCGATCGATGCAAGTGTTTGCACCGATCTCGACATTATCTTCGATAACGACCGTTCCGATCTGCGGGAATTTAATATAGTTACCGGCTTCGTCGCGGACGTATCCGAAACCGTCGGCGCCGATCACGACGCCTGAATGAATTATGCAATTATCGCCGATTTCAACATTGTCGTAGATAACACAATTCGGATGAATAACCGTAAATTTTCGGATCGAAACATTTTTTCCGATTCGTACGCCTTGATGTATTCGGCAGCCTTCACCAATTTTAGAATTCTCGCCTACGGTGACGTAAGCTCCTATGTGGTCGGCGCGAACATAGGCACTTTCGGCTATTATTGCCGATGGGTGATCGCCGTCTACGCTGATTTCTACCGGATGAAGCTTTGCGGCAATGCGGGCAAACGCGAGCTTCGGATTTTGGACTCGAATGACGGATGGCACACTCCCAACCGGTCGTGTTTCCGCCATTGCCGATAAGAACTCCGTTGAAACGATAAGGCAGGATGCTTGCGTTGCGGGCAGATCTCCGGCTTTCTCGTTGAAGGCGATCTCTCCGCTTTTCGCAGCTGAAATTCCGGCGACGCCTACGATTTCGGCTTCGCCGTCACCAGATAATTCTCCCGACAGAAATTCAGCGATTTCCTTTGCTTTCATGCGTTACAATTTAAACGGTTTTATAGGAAAAGTCAGGCGGAATAATTAATTTGCGGCTCGTTCGGCGTCGTTGATCGCGGTTTGCAGGAAAATTTCCATGCCGCGGATGGCGAAGCCGCGTTCGTCAGAGAGCCGTTTGAGGACGGCAGCCGAATCGCTGTCGAGAAAATCGAGATCGGCGAGGTCGAATGCGATGGCGTTACCGGTTTCTGATTGTATTCCTAGAGCGATCTTTTCCAAGAGCATGGCGTCGGCGACCAGCATTTCGCCTTCGATGCGAAGGATGGTCTCGTTTGCCGCCGGATTCTCGCTTTGGGTGATGGTGGTTGCCATAATGTTAGATTTTAGATGCTCTGGATACGGAGATTGATAGTTTAAGTTTCAAAAGGAAAGCGATCCGGAATTTACCCGCGAAAGTACGCGAAAAGACGCGAAAAAAATCTCATTTCCTATTTCGCGATCTTTCGCGGGCAAAATCTGAAATTCTTACGCGGTTACATGCACATCGATCTGCGGAGATTTCCTGATCGTCAAAAACACACCGGTGAAGACAAGGATTGCGGCCACGCCGAATTTCAAATCGATCTTTTCGTCAAGAAATATCACCGCGAGCACGAATCCGATTATCGGCTGTAGATAAATAAAAACCGCAACTGTAGAGGCACTGACTTTCGACAGTGCCCAAGCATTTGCGAGGTACGGTGCCGCAGTCGCGACGATTGCTATGTAAAGCACGAGCATCCATATCAACGGGTTTACAGCACCAATATCAATCGTCGAAATCGAGACCGCGCCGAGCGGAACGCAAATCACGCTTGCGAAAATAAATATCCACATCATCGAACGAAAGGCGCCGTTTCTGGTGATCGTTTTTTTCGATGTCGCAACATAAATTCCGTACGAAAGGGAATTAAGGATTATCAGAATATCGCCCAAAGTCGTCTGCGATGAAAACGATGCATTGCGCGGATCGATCAAAAAAATCACGCCTAAGGCAGCGAGGACAATACCGACAACCTTAATTACGCGAAGCTTTTCCGTCCCGACAATCGCACTCACGGCCAGCGTAAATATCGGGATCGTAACCGCAAGAAGTGAGGTGTTCGAAGCCTTTGTCAACGACAAACCGCCGATGAACAGCAGTTGATTGATCGTCACGCCAAACAAACTCAACAACGCCAGCCGCCAATAATCACCTCGATGCTGCAGCCAAATCCGTTTACGAAATAATTGAAATATAAAGAGTATGAGTGCAGTAATTCCGACACGAAAGCCTACCAACGCAAAACTCGGAATAGCACCAAGAACGATTTTTCCAATGACCGGAAGCGAACCGAAAAAAGCCTGAACGGAAATTAAGGCGAGATAAGGCGAGAGGTTTGATTCGCTTGGCGTTTTGTTCACTTTGCCGGAACCCCGAAATTCCATAGGTTATTGTCGGGCTGCCGACAACGTTTCTACATCAGCATCAGCACCGGATTTTCCAGCATTTGTTTGAATGTTTGAAGGAATTTCGCACCCGTTGCACCATCGATGACGCGGTGGTCGCAGGACATTGTGACGTTCATGATATTTCTAATCGTAATTTGACCGTCGCGAACTACTGGAGTTGGTGTGGCTCCGCCGACGGCGAGAATTCCGGCTTCGGGCGGATTAATTATGGCGGTGAATTCCTTAATTCCCATCATGCCTAGATTGCTGATCGAGAAAGTCGCACCGGTGTATTCTTCGGGCTGGAGCTTTTTCGATTTGGCTTTAGCGGCGAGGTCTTTTATTTCGGCGGAAATTTCGGCAAATCCTTTGAGGTTTGCTCCGCGCACGACCGGTGTTATGAGACCTTCGTCAATCGCGACGGCAACGCCGATGTCGGCCTGTTCGTAAAAACGCAAAGTTTTGTCCTGATAAGATGCGTTGACGAACGGATGTTTTATAAGCGACATGGCCGTCACCTTTACGATGATGTCGTTGACGCTGATCTTTTCGTCGTCGTTGAGATTTGTATTGATCTGTTTTCTAAGTGCGAGCACATTGTCCATCTCGACCTCGATTGTTAGGTAAAAAGTCGGGATCGGGCCGATTGATTCCGCCAGGCGGCTCGCGATGATCTGCCGCATTTTCGAGGTATTTTCGTCGCGGAATGGGGATGCACCGACGACGGTGGACGGTTCAAATACTTTGGACCTTGGACTTTGGGCTTTGGACTCCATTGCCGCTTCGATATCGCGTTTGATGATGCGGCCGTTCGGACCGGAACCGGATATTGATTTTAGGTCGAGGCCGTTGTCGGCGGCCATTCGGGCGGCGATCGGCGAAACGATCAAGCGTCCGTTGTCACGCGGAGTGACTTGTTCGGAGTTTCCGGCTGGTTTAGCGGCATCCAATTGTTTAACTGTTTCACTGTCAGGGTTCATACCACCCGCTGACGCAGGTGGTTCCGCCTTTGTTTCAGCCGGCTGAACTTCTGGCGTCGCAGGCGTTTTAGCTTTTGCTCCGTTTGAGGACACTTCGCTTAGAAGCGCGGAAATATCTTCGCCGGGCTTTCCGGTAATGGCAATGGTTTCGCCCAAGGCGGCGGATTCTCCGGCGCCTTTAAGTATCTTTAAAAGCGTGCCGCCTTTGAGCGCGGTCATTTCCATCGTAGCTTTGTCCGTATCGACCTCGGCCAACGTTTCATTCGCTTCAAAAGCATCGCCCTCGTTCTTTATCCAACGCGAGATCTGGCCCTCTTCCATCGTTGGTGAAAGCTTCGGCATTAAGAATTTTTCAGCCATAAAATTAATTTAACAACTATAAATAACAAACTTCTTTCACAGCCGCTACGATCTTTGCGACATCCGGCAAAGCAAGCGCTTCGAGATTTTTCGCATACGGATTCGGAGCTTCGGCGGTTGAAAGGCGTTTTACCGG